>JBILJE010000332.1:0-3235 GCA_044377395.1 Rariglobus sp.
CACCCCACCAGCCACAAACTACGCGGAGCTGCGCAACCGCTCCCGTCAGCCCAACGCCGCATGGAAAAGCGAACTGGCGCAACTGCCGCCTGCCCCCGCCTACACCGGTTCCAGCGCGCCGCTCAGCCCGGAGGAGTTAACCGCCCTGATCGCCCGCCGCGAATCGCGTCGCGCCTTCGTCGGCGCCCCGCCCACCGTCCCGCATCCCATCGACCAGCACGCCTCCACCTCCTGCCTCGCCTGCCACGGCCAGCCCACGCGGATCGGCAAAATCGACGTCCCGCAAATCAGCCATCCGGCCTACACCAATTGCATCCAGTGCCACGCGCCCTCCAGCGGCCCCGGTCCGGCGCTCGCCGCTGCGCCCGCCGCGCTGGCCACGCCCGTTTTGGCCAACAGCTTCGTCGGCCAACCCGCGCCGCACGGCGGCACTCGGGCCTTCGTGGGCGCGCCGCCGACTATCCCCCACCCCACGGCCATGCGGGAAAACTGCCTCAGTTGCCATGCGCCTGGGGGCTCGAGTGCCTTTAAAACCAGCCATCCGCAGCGCCAAAATTGCCTGCAATGCCACGCCCTCGACGCCACCCGCGGCACCCAACCCACGCCCTAACCCCTCCGCCTCGTTCTCGTTCTCTTACTCTTACTCGTTCTCTTTCGTCAGTGGTTCGAACCGACAGCGATTCCAACTCAGCGAAGGAACACCTCATCCTATTTTCCCGATGTCCGCCGCCCTCAATCGCCGCGAATTTTTCAGCCGCCTGCTCCCGGCCTCGCTGCGCGAGCGCGGCGCCGACACGCCGTCCGCCACCGCTTCGATCGCCCCGCCACCCATGACAACCCCCGCCACAGCCACCGCCGCCACGTCTTCATCCGAGCCCCTGCGGCTGCCCCCGCTCCAGCAAACCCTGCTCGACGTGGCCACCACCGACGCTCTGTTTCGCGACCTCGGCGCCTGCACCCGCATCCACGCCGTCATCCCCAAATACACCGACCGCCGCCACACCGGGGCCGAAACCATTTCGCTGGAAACCGCACGCACCCGCCTGGCTGCCGGCCTGCTGCTCGGCGTGCAAATCCGTTACGGCTACGACGACCACACCTGGTGCGACACCCTGATCCGCCGCCCCAACGGGCTCACCCTCGTGCGTATCCGCGAAGCGGACATTGAGGCCACCGTCGCACCCGCCCAGTTGTCCGCCAATTAAGAAAACATCACTCCTTTTTCCACCGATGGCCTTCTCCGTTTTCCAACCCGACCAATGCGCCACCGTGCCCCTGGCGCCCCTCGCCACTCCCAGCACCGCCGGAATCACCAGCCGCACGCTCCTCAAAACCACCGGCGGCAAGGCGGTGCTTTTCGCTTTCGACGCCGGCCAAGAATTGACCGAGCACACCAACCCCAACCACGCCCTCATCCAGGTGCTCACCGGCAGCCTGCACCTCACCCTCGGCGGCCGGCCCGAGATTCTGTTACCCGGAGCGCTTCTGCACATGCCCCCGCAACTCCCCCACGCCGTGCGCGCCGACGAGCCGACGACCTTCCTGCTCACCCTGCTCGCCCCTTAACCCCCCTCTACTCGTACTCCTACTCGTTCTCACCTCCGTCTCACCCCGCCAAATTCCCCAAACCGCCCCCCCTTTCCTCCCGCAACCACTTTCCTCCATGACCACCCCCCTCCATCCCGCCCTTGCCTCCATTCCCGCCGCCGAGCTGCTCGACGCCCGCGATATTCCCTGCCGTACCAAGCACCCGCTCATCCTGGAGCGCGCCAACCAGCTTGCCGTCGGCGCGAGCTTTGTCCTGGTCAACGGCCACGCTCCCGAGCCCCTGCGCTACCAATTCGCCGCCATCGCCCCCGGCTGCTTCCAATGGGATTACCTGGTCAACGAAGCCGACTTGGCCGCCGTGCGCATCTCGCGCATCGCCGCCAATCCCGCCCACCAACCCGATCTCGCCGCCTCTGCGCTGCCCGGCGGCTGCGGCAGTCACGCCTGAGCCTCGCCCCACCAGCCCGTGCGAGTGGCGCGATCATCGTTATGATGAAAAAGATCCCGCCCTCGCCGTTCATTTTCTCCGTGCGCTTCGCCACCTCGCTGCCAGCTTAACCGTTTTGCCACCATGACCGATCCCTTCGGACGCACCATCGATTATCTGCGCATCTCCGTCACCGACCGGTGTAACGAGCGCTGCCTGTACTGCATGCCCGAGGGATATAAAGGGTGGGCACAACGTCCGGACCATTTAACCGCCGCAGAGCTCGTCCGCATCGCCGCCTCGGCCGCCCAACTCGGTTTCCGCAAATTCCGTCTCACCGGCGGCGAACCCCTCCTGCGCTCCGATTTTTTTTCTATCGCCGCCGGTATTGCCGCGTTGCCCACCACCACCTCACTCGGACTTTCCACCAACGGCACTCGGCTCGCCCCCGTCGCCCGCGAGCTCTGCGCGGCAGGCGTCACGGCGATCAACGTCAGCCTCGACGCCCTCACCCCCGAAACCTACCACCGCGTCACCGGCGGTCGCCTCGCGAATGCGCTCTGCGGCATCGAAGCCGCCCTCGCCGCCGATTTCGAAGTGGTTAAACTCAACGTCGTTCTCATGCGCGGGGTGAACGAGAACCAGCTCGTGCCGCTGGTGCGTTTCGCCGCCGAGCACCGCATGCCGGTGCGTTTCATCGAGCTGATGCCGCTCACCCGCACCGACGTGTTGAGCCCGGCCAACTTCCTCTCCTGCGAAGATGCCCGCGCACGCATCGAAGCGGAGCTCGGCCCGCTGGAAACGATGCCCGACTACCGCGCCGGCCACGGCCCGGCCCGCTACGCGCGCGCGGCCAACGGCGCGACGATCGGCTTCATCGGCGCGCTCACCGCCACCGATTTCTGCGGTACCTGTAACAAGTTGCGCCTCACCGCAGACGGCAAGTTACGCCCCTGCCTAGGACGTCACGGCGAGATCGACCTGCTCGCGCCGCTCCGCTCCGGCCACGCCGACCTGAGCGCGCTGCTCACCGAAGCCATCGCCAACAAACCCGAAAACCACACCTTTCAAACCGACTACATTCCCGATCGCCCGATGACCGCGATCGGCGGCTGATTTGTATATGCGACTTCTTTATTTTGCCCACGCCCGCCGCGCCACCGGCTGCTCCCAGGAAGAAATCCCGCTCACCTCGCCGCTGACGGTCTCATCGCTTTGGGATCTACTGGTGCAACGTCACCCCGAACTCGCGGCCTTGCG
>JBILJE010000334.1:0-3232 GCA_044377395.1 Rariglobus sp.
GGCGTTGCTTCAATCGGTGGAATCCGCTCCGTTGGGCTAGGCCAACGTCTTTTATGAATAAACTTTTCGTTTCTTTGCTGTGGGTGGTATGCGCGTTTGCGCCAGTGGTGCGCGCCCAAGAGTTCAACGGAACGATGCAGTGGTCGGCGCGCATTGAGTTTCTTGATCCACAGATGGACATGGTTCAGTCGGCGATGAAAAATCCCGAGATGCTCTCCCTGTTGCTGCAAAATCAGCAGCTGCGGGGGATGCTTGAAAGCAAGCTGGGCCCCTTGAATGCCAATGGCGGTGCAACGAGTCTGTTTCCCACGGGGTTCACGCTATTCGTCAAGGGCCAGCGGGCCTTAGTAAAAACAGCGGGTGGGATGGTTTCTCGTGAAGTGTTGTCCTTAGGCGATCAACGCGTGGCTTATTCGCTCAATCGCGCGGCTCGGACCTATCAAAAAATAGCTGATTCAGCTATGTCGGGAGCGGGTGCCGCCGTTAAGTCCAAGGTTACTCGAACGAAGGACAGCGCCGTGATACTCGGTTACGGCTGTAATCGTTTCCTTGTTGAGGTCGATGATGCCGGGACCAAGTCCCATTTCTCGGTTTGGACCACAATCGAGATCAAGGGTTTGGACGCAGCGGCGGTCAAACGCCTGAGTTGGGGGCAAGCGGGATCCCCTGACTTTCTTGGTAAAATTGAGGGAGTACCCTTGAAGATCGACGTGGTCACTCCTGATGCGAAAGTCGGCTTGGTGGCGACTGGCCTCAAGCTAGGGGCGGTGGACGGCGCGTTATTCGTCTTGCCAACTGGTTTTAAGCAAGTGGCGGCTGATTTAACCCTTTGAGCCGCATCGGGATGGCCAGTTTTGGCGTAAAAAACAGGGCGGCGAAAACGGTCGATGTAGAGTGGGCATCGGCTCAAGATAGTGGCTAAACACCGGCCTTTATCAGGTCCTTTGTTCGAGAGTTAGCGCTAAAATTAAAGAGGCGGCCCCGTGTGGAGGGCCGCCTTAATTGCAAACAGGCAATCACTCTTATTTAACCGTATCTGGCTTCATGTCAGCGTCAGCCTTGTGCTTGGCTTTTTTCGCTGCTGCAGCTTTTTTGTCGGCCTGAAGCGTGGTGCGCTCGGCTTCGTCGAGTTTACCATCTTTATTGAGATCGTACTTTTTGAGTGCTGCAGCAGAAACGGGTTTTTCCGGTTGGGTTTCTTGGGCCGACGCGGTCGAAACCGAGTAAGCAAGAATGCTGAGGATACCGAGCAGGGCGGGAGTGATGAGTTTTTTCATGTGAACAAAGGTTCGCCGATGCGGACCTGCACCTGTAAATAAGGTTCCTTTGGTGGTGAGCCGAATACTTAAGGATTTTAATCAATCCACTTCGCATCAAGATGTAGCGGGACAGTAAAGTTGCTCAAACGGCGTAAAAAAGCGAAGTGGCTTCCGGTGTTTTTGTGCGTCGCCTGGGCTTTTTTGTGGCGAACTATCAGCACAAGGGTGGGAGCGTGAGGGGAAAAGGGCTGAGGTGTTTTCATTAGCCGTCACCGGCCAAGCTTGCCTCGCATAAGGGGCCGTGGGGTTAAGCGAAACGCGTAGGTGCTATTACTAACCTTACAACTTTGGCCATGGGGTATGTGCCCCTAGTTTAGGGGTTGTGCAAAAAGCGCGTGCTCATTAACAAATTACCATCATGTCGTCCGAAACAACGGCCCAAACCAGTCGAGTCCTTGTTGAGCAGCTGAAGCGCTCTCAGATCTATCGTGATTATGAGCAAGCCTTTCGCGATACCACTGGGCTCCCGTTTCGGTTGCGTGCGGTGGAGGCGTTTGACCTCACTCATCGGGGCGATCCCAATGAAAATCCCTTCTGCGCGCTCATGTCGACGAGCAATCAGAGCTGCTCCGCTTGTTTGATGCTGCAAAAACGGGTCGAAGAAGAAGCCCGATTGGAGCCCAAGACGCTCAAATGTTTTGCCGGTATGTGTGACTCAGCGGTTCCGGTTCGCGTCGGCGAAAACCTGATTGCGTTTCTGCAAACGGGACAGGTTTTGCTGCACAAGCCGTCTGCCGCGCAGTTCGCGCGCACGACCCGCGAAATTTTGAAGTTCGGGGCTGCTGTGGATCTGAAAAAGCTGGAAGAAGCATATTTTCAGTCGCGGGTGCTGACCGCGAAGCAATACGAGGCGATTGTGCGTTTGCTGGAAATTTTCGCGCAACATCTGGCCTCACTCAGCAACCAGCTTTCGGTTCGCGAGGCCAATGCCGAGGCCCCGTCGATCAACCGGGCGCGCGCGTTTATCACGGAGCGACACGCCGACGATCTATCGCTCGGCGACGTGGCCAAAGCGGTAAACATGAGCGCTTTTTATTTCTGCAAGATGTTCAAACAGGCGACCGGAGTAACATTCACCGAGTACTTGGCGCGGGTGCGCGTCGAAAAAGTCAAAAACCTCATGCTCAATCCTCATAAGCGGATAAGCGAAGCGGCCTTCGAGGCGGGTTTTCAATCGCTCTCCCAGTTTAATCGGGTTTTCCGTAAGATCGCCGGTGAGGCACCGACCATCTATCGCGAGCGCCTGCATGCGGTGGCGGTTTGAGGGTGAGTTATGGCCCGTTCCGGTAGGTGCGTCCCCTGCGGACTCCACACGGGTACCGTGTGGCGGTGGCGCGCTGGGGCCCACCTAAGCGGGAGGGCGGGGTTTGTTGCACTGACACAGGGCGCAAAAAGTGGTGATTTCGCGCCGGGCGAGGCGGGTGAGCGTACGGTTAACCGCCTCTACATCGTCACGGGTGATCGGGGTCTCGTCGGCGCATTGGGCCAGCGTGGTCTGCAAGGCGAGCGAGGCGGTCGCAAAATAGGCCACCATCGGGTTGTGCCCGCACCGGCAGAAACCGGCAGGCAGTTTGGGCTGGCGACGGCGCGGCGAGGTGGGCTTTTCCAGTTCCCTGAAGATTTGGTCGAGCGTGCGATCCATCAAGTGGACCAGCGTGTCGGGGTGGCCGAGCGCGGATGTCACGGGGGCAGCGCGCAGACGGGCAGCCCATCCCAGGTGAAGGGTGTGGCGGTGGGCCAAGAGGGCGCGGAGGCTGCGCTCGTTCATTACTCAACAGCATGCCAATCATTCCAATTCCGTGCATCGCACGGGTTGCCAAAGCATCCGCATCTTTTGCCGGCTGAATTCGCGGCCCGCAAAATATGCGTATCCATGGCCAACTTGCGCGGAGTGTTGAGGGAAAAATGCCGAT
>JBILJE010000335.1:0-3231 GCA_044377395.1 Rariglobus sp.
TGGCAGGCTGACCGTTGCGGTAAAGTGAATACCCTCGGATTTCCAGCGTGTCACCGGGGATGCCGGCCAAGCGCTTAATATAATACTGCTCAAGTTGACGTCCGGCGGCATCCTTCATGTAGGGGCTTTCGAGGTGATCGGTGCGGAAAACGAAGCCGTCGCCGGCTTGGGGTCGTACGAAATGGTAACTCAAGCGGTCCACAAAAAGTTGGTCTCCAGTAAGGATGTCGAAGGCCAAAATACGGTCGCCGGCGCGCAGGGTTTTACCGGTTCGCCAAGCGGGTTTGCCATCTGACATACGAACAACCTGACCGGGATTGGCATTAAAAAAAGCGGCCAAATCGGCGCTGCCGGGATCATGGCCCGAGGCTTGTTTGGAGATAAACGCATCACGGATCACCCACTCGAAATCGAAATCGCGCGGCACGGTGACCGTGACGGGACGGTCGTTGACGAAAAGGGTGTATTCTTTGTGGCGGGCGGGGAAAACAATCCAATCGCGGCCCGTTACCTCGCGATATGGAATGGCAACGCGGTCGCCATTACCCGTGACCGGGATGAGCACTTCACCGTCCACAGGGGCATCCAGGGTGCGCGAAGTCGCGCCCATTGCTGCAAACCGGACCGCCTTGGCGAGGGGGCCGGGTTCATCGGCTTTTGTGGCGAACACCTCGGGCGTCATACCATTGTAGCTGGGCCACATCGAGTTGGTCGGGATCTTGAAGGGCTGCACGAAGTACATGCGAAGACCCAAAATGACGATGGCCGCCACCAGGAAGAACTCGACGTTCTCCATGATTCCGGACTTGGGGTAATGCATACCGCCCGTGCGGCGCAGGACAACTTCCAGCGCCTCGATGCCGAGCTTGAGCTTACTGGCGTCACTTTTCTCGCGCAACTGGCGCCGCAGCGAAAGGGCGGACTGCTGAAGCGCGTTGCGATCCACTTCGCTCAAGCGATCACGACGGTAGGCGTAAACCTTGTCGGCCAGTTCCAGCCAGTTGGCCGCACTGTCGCGCATTTTCTTTTCAACCGAGTCAAAGAGTCCGAAAAACATGGGGAGGTTTGAGGGAGTGCTAACGCCTGGGATCCGGCGCGAGCTTACGAGCTTAGTTCTTCAAGATCTGAATAAAGGTGTCGGGCGGAATGTTCACTTTACCGATCATCTTCATCTTTTTCTTACCCTCTTTCTGTTTATCGAGGAGCTTGCGCTTACGCGAGATGTCGCCGCCGTAGCACTTGGCTGTCACGTCCTTGCGCATTTCCTTTACGTTGTCGCGGGCGATGATCTTGCCGCCGATCGCGGCCTGGATGGCGACTTTGAACATCTGCGGCGGGATGATCTCGGCGAGTTTTTCGCAGAGAACGCGGCCTTTGCCCTCGGCTTTTTCGCGGTGAACGATGCTCGAAAAGGCATCCACGGGATCGCCGTTGATCATGATGTCCATCTTCACCAGATCGGACTGCTGGTAGTCACCAAGCTCGTAATCCATGGAGCCGTAGCCGTGGGTGACGGATTTGAGGCGGTCATTGAAATCGACGAGGATTTCATTGAGCGGGAGCACGCAGGTCAGCATCACGCGGTTGGCGTCCAGCGTTTCAGTTTGGTTGCACGTGCCACGCTTTTCCATGATGAGCGCGAGGATGTCGCCCATGGAGTCGTTGGGGATGTGGATGCACGCCTTGATGGTGGGCTCGCTGATGTGCTCGATGGTGCCGGGATCGGGCAGGTTAACCGGGTTATCGACCTCGATTTCGTCGCGGCTGTAGGGTTTGACGCGGTAAACCACGCTGGGATACGTCGAGATGATGTCGACGTCGTGCTCACGGCGAATGCGCTCCTGAATAATTTCCATGTGCAGGAGGCCGAGAAAACCGCAGCGGAAACCGAAGCCGAGGGCGATGGAGCTCTCGGATGAATAAAGGAATGCAGCGTCGTTAAGACGCAGACGGCCGAGGGCGGCCTTGAGCTTTTCGTAGTCGTTGGACTCAAGCGGATACAGGCCGCAGAACACCATTGGGCGTACCTCTTTATAACCCGGCAGCATGTCGATGGCCGGTTGTTTGGCGAGGGTCAGCGTGTCACCGATCTTGATTTCGGTGGTATCCTTGATGTTGGAAATCACGTAGCCGACATCACCGGCACCCAAGATGTCCACCTTGGTCATCTTTGGAGTAAAAACCCCGACCTCTTTGATTTCGGATTTTTGATTATTGCTCATCAAGAGCATCTGATCACCGGCCTTGACCGCTCCGGAAAAAACGCGGGCATAGGTGATGACGCCACGGTAGGAATCGTAAAGGGAATCGAACACCAGCGCACGCGTGGTCGGGTAATGCGACAAACGAGGCGGCGGGATACGAGCAACGACGGCCTCAAGGATGTCTTGGATGCCGATACCCGATTTGCCGCTGGCCAAGATGGCCTCCTCGGCAGGGATCGTGAGGATATCCTCAAGCTGGCTCATGCAGAGCTCCAGGTTCGCCGAGGGCAGATCGATTTTATTGATCACCGGGATGATCTTAAGGCCCTGGGCGGTGGCAAGGTGGTAGTTGGCCACGGTCTGGGCCTCGACGCCCTGAGCGGCATCGATGAGAAGAACGGCGCCCTCACAGGCTGCGAGCGAGCGCGAAACCTCGTAGGCGAAATCCACGTGCCCGGGCGTATCCATCAAGTTGATCTTGTAGGAATTGCCGTCCTTGGCTGGGTAACTCATGGTCACCGGATGGCTCTTGATGGTGATGCCACGTTCCTTTTCGAGGTCCATCGAGTCGAGGTGCTGCTCGGTGAGAACGCGCTGCGCGACGGTGTTGGTGTACTCCAACAGGCGGTCGGACAGCGTCGTCTTGCCATGATCGACGTGAGCAATGATACAAAAATTACGAGTAAGGGAGACGTCCATGCGAGCTAGCTAATGAGTCCAGCCGAAGCCGGACTACGATGCGGTTGAAGTGCGTTAAAGTTTAACCTTGTGGGCGTCTCCCACCGCATTCAAGCGGCTAAATTGGAAAAGCAAAAGTATCCCCAAATGGCCGTCAGCCGGATGCGCACTAACGACAGCCCAGTCATAGAAGTTGGTCGGCGGCAGCGCAGTTTTTGAGCATAGGAATTCAAATCGTCATTTAAAAACACGCAGCAGCCATGCAGGATTTCAGGGGATTTAAGTGCAGTTTTTTAGCCCGTTCAGTTTGGCGTCCGATTGGTGGCCCCGACGAACGTTTCCGCTAAAC
>JBILJE010000336.1:0-3228 GCA_044377395.1 Rariglobus sp.
CGGCGCTACCACCGAATATCCCCCCCCCCTCCTACTTCTTATGATGCGTTCTCTCCTCCCTCCCGTTCTCGGTCTTCTTCTCGGCCTGACCGCTTCCCTGTCCGCGGCGCCGGAACGCCTGATCGCCGACACCCTGCGCTTCGGCGATGCCGACGGCGAGCGCGCCCACGCCTTGCAAACCCGCGGTGACGTGCGCGCCGAGACCCTTGAAACCGAGATCGGCGGCTTTAAACGCCGCTACCCGGTGCAGACGGTGGGCGGCACCGGCAGCGAGCTGCGGTTCACCTTGCGCCGGACCACGACGGGCAAGCCCGCGGTGCTGGAGCTGCAGGAGATCCACTCCCGCCGCCCGCAGGCCTTCGGCTACACGATTTCGGTCAACGGCACCGAGCTGTACTTCCGGACCTACGAGGAAATCGGCGCAGGCCCCAACCACCTATTCGTCTGGATCCCGGCCGAAATCGCCGGCGCATCCGCCGAACTCACCGTCACGCTGACCAACGCCGGCCCGCCCGCTTTCAGTCTCGGGCAGGCCTGGTTGTATGACGACTTTTTCGGCGTCGTCGACGCGCAGGAGCAGGTCTATCGGCCGATGGCCCTGTTGGGGCGTCACTTCAAAAAGCCCGACGCGGGCGAACCCGCCCTGCGCTCGTTCGGCCCGCTGGGCGACTTCGGCTCGGCGCACTACGGTAATCAATCGACTGGGAAGACCCGCGCCGGCCTGCTCAAAAGCATCGAGCAAGCCGCCCAGACCGGTCGCCCCGTGCAGTTTCTCCTCAACGGTGCCACGTGGGGCGGCGCGCCGTCCGGGCCGGACGGACTCGGCGGATATTTCAACGACGTGCGCTACAGCCAGCTCAGCTACGACGCCAACCGCGGGCAGTTCAGCCCGTCCTTCCCGAACATGTGGAACAGCGCGTTCTGGGCGACCTTCCGCGATCCGCACATGAACGCGGTCCTGCGCGAGCGTTTCCTCAACGCCACCCGCGGCGTGAGCGACCGGATCGATTTCCTGCGCGCCCAGGGCCAGGACCCGCGGTTAATCGTGTTGCGCGAGATGGGCCCGCCGATGGGCGAGGTCACCGCGGCGACGATCGCCGCCGCCCAACGCGACGGCATCGCCCTCGACCCGAAGGACGGACTCGACGAGACGGAACGCCTCTGGCTTTTCCGCGACTCCGTGCGCCTTTGGAACGAGTACGCGGACTGGCACACTACGGCCATTGAGCGCGCCGCCGTCGTGGTCGACCGCGGGCAGGTCCGCCTCCCCGAGTATCAGGTTAGCGAAAACCAATACTCCCACACGATTTTCAAGACCCCCGGCCCGATGAAGGACCGCCGCTGGTTCGGCGGCCAGGCCGGCATCGTCAACGGGTTTTGGGCCAGCGGGGAACTGTTCTGGGACAAATTCGGGATGTACGATTATGTGAAGGCGAACGGCAAACTCGCTCACGCCAACCTGGAGGCTACGATCCTCAAGAACGACGCCTCGCCGCTGAGCCTGCTCTACGCCTCGGGCTTTCAATTCGTCAATTTCTTCAACGAGACCGCTGATGTCCTCAGCCACGTCCGCAAGGTCGATGGCTGCGACGACGCCCCCGCCCTGCCTGTCCCCCACCACGAGCCCACGTTGCTTGAGGTGCAGCACAACCTGCAACAAACCCTCGGGTCACCCGACATCCTCGTAGCCTCCCAAAACCTGAAAATAGCGAAGCAGGTGCGCGAGACCGCCGACGCCCCCAGCGTTTCCCGGCTGTCCGTCGCCGACACCGCCGCCCCCGGCTCGGTCACCTATCGGCTCACCAACGGCGGCGAGCCTTTCGTCTCCGGCCTGACGCTGACCCTCGACGGCCGCGTGTCGCCGGGGGGCAATCGCATCGAGGTGTGGACCGGCGGCACGCCCGAATCGCTCCAGCGAATCGCCATCCTGACCGAAAAAGAACTGCCCTGCCCCGACCACTGGACGCCCTGTATGACCTCGAAGACCAAGGTCGATCTGGGTCAGGCGATGATCGGCCAGCGCGAGCTTCTCCTTCGCCTGACGCTGCATTCGCCGAGCGCTCCCGACGCGGCCTTTTTGATGGAAACCCACGTCGGCACGCAGTGGAAGCGCGCCTCCGGCTACTTCGTCGAGGCGCCGTTGACGATGCGCCAGCAGCGCACGCTCCAGCTCTGGGTGCAGGACCGGGTGGCTGCACAGCGACTGCTCCAGCATTATCGCACCTTGGCCGGACAGGACGCGGTCACCGCCCAGGCCGAGCGCCTGCTCGATCAAGGCCGCTATCGCAGCGCTGAGCGCCTGCTCACGGGCGAAATTTCCCAGGCGCTGCCGGCTCGTTTCGTCATCCGCGGACATGGGCCGCTGGGCCGCTATCCCCTGCAAGTCCGCTTGGACAACGACGCCGACGTGCTGCTGGTCACGCTGCATGCGGTCACCCCGACGGCCGTCGAGTTCTCGGCGGTCGCCGAGAGCGGCCAGCAGAACGTCCTGCTGAGCCTGGCCCACCCGCCCGGCTCGGAGGCCTGGGTCTTGAAGCAAGTCGGCCCGCAGCGCTACCGGCTCGAAGCCGGACTCGACGGTCTTAAACAGGCGGTCGCCGACGGCCGCGTCCTCGTCCGCCTGCAAGCCACTCCGCTTCTGAACCCGTCACCCGCCCGCCCCTCCACGCTGGTTGCGCGCTACCTCGACGGCAACGAGCGCAGCCTGCGGGTCGACACCCAGGACCTGGCCGTCATGGGCAATGAGGAATCGCTCACCCTGCCGGTTGCCAAGGAGGTGCGCACCACGCGCGCCGCCGAGCGCCTGACCGTCGCCGAAGAAGGCAAGCCGTGGCCGCGCGCCCTGGATCGGGTGGAACTCGATCTGAACGCCCAGGGCGAGGTGGTCGCGATCCGCTCGCTGTACGGCCACGACCGCGGCCGCATCAAGCGCATCACCGCGCCCTCGGTCATGGGCCCGTTCAACAACGGCTCGCTCGAGCTGGAAAGCGGCCAAGTCTACGAGTTCAGCTACGCCACCCAACTCGACACGGTGGCCATGCGCGGCCGTTACTGCGCCTACGAAAACCACATGGTCGCCGACGGCCTGCAGCCCGGCCAAGAGGTCGTGCTCGACTACTCGCCCTACGCGGAAAAAGGCACCCGGCGACGCCTGATCCGCGTCTCCCAGCCCCACCGCGTGCTCTTCGCGGAAGACTACCAGGCCGCGGCCGACGACCGCGCATGGCG
>JBILJE010000337.1:0-3208 GCA_044377395.1 Rariglobus sp.
GCCGGCTTCACCGCTCGGGCGCCAATTGGTGGGGAAACGCGTGGGCGCGACCGTGCAACTGCCAGGACGCGCTGGCCCCGTCAGCCACAAGATCGTCGCGCTGGATTGACGTCCTCCTGGGCACGCGGGGATCCAACACGGCGGCTCGGCCCGAAAAGTAGCGCAGACTTCCAGTCTGCTCCGATCCGATTTCATCGACCGAGCAGACTAGAAGTCTGCGCTACGCTCTAACCCTACCCGCCTTCCGAGAGTTGAGTTGCCAGCTGCGCGGGCTTCGCATTTCTCGGGCGCATGCGTCTCTCGCTCCTCCTTGTTTTCGCCTTGCTCACTTGCCGCCTGTTGGGCGCCCCCATGCCCGCCGAGTTGGCAGCTGCCCTGAAAGATTTCCGCACCGAGGGCCCGCGCGGCTGGGGGTTTACCCAAACCTCGATCGCCAGCGCCCACAGTCGAGTCGAGCAGTTTAACCCGATCCGACGCGACTCCGTGCAATGGACGCTGGTTCAGCAGGACGGGCGCGCCCCGACCGAGGAGGAGGCTGGCAAATACAAGGAGCTCAAGGCCCGCCGCTCATCCAATGAAAACGCCCCCAATGTTAAGGACCAAATCAACCCCGATACCTGCGAGATTTTAAGCGAAAGCGCCGAACTCGGGGTTTATCGCTTTCAGCTCAAAACTGGCGACAAAGACGACCAGTCCGCCGCGTTTATGCGGGTCACTTACACGCTGCATCGCCCCACGCAGACCATCGAGAAAATCGAACTGGCCAGCACCGAACCCTTCTCCCCGGTTTTTATGGTGAAGATTGCGGAGGCGCGCACCGTGATGACCTACACCCGGCCCGATTCCGGCCGACCCTCGTTGTTGAAAGAAGTGGCAGTCAAAGTTCGCGGGCGCGCCATGTGGGTGAAGTCGCTCGATGAAGACATGACCGTGACGTATTCGGACTACGTTTACGCCGGCAAGAAGTAGCGCAGGCTTCCAGCCTGCATTCAGACCGGAGCAGACTGGAAGTCTGCGCTACGCTCGCCCGCTTCAGCCTGCGCCAAGCCCACTAAATCGAATCGTTGTAAAGATCCTCGTAGGCCTTCGCCGTCTTCGCCCAGCCGAAGTCGGTGCGCATTCCGCGGGCCTGAACTTCGGTGTAATGCTGCTTGTCGGCAAATAGCTTGAGCGCTCGCGCCAAACCGCTGCCCAAACCGGCCACGCTTGGACTGAACATCACGCCAGTGCCCGCCGTCGGATTGGTATCAATATCGATGACCGTATCGACCAAGCCGCCCACTTGCGTGACCAGCGGAATCGTCCCGTAGGCCTGGGAATACATCTGATTTAAGCCACACGGCTCGAAGCGGGAGGGCATCACAAAGAAATCGCTGCCGGCTTCGATCAGGTGGCTCATCGACTCGTCCACCCGGCTCGACAACACCACGTGCGTGGGCACCAACGCCGTGAGTTCGCGCAGGCTCGACTCCAACTGTTTGTCACCCTTGCCGAGCACGATCAGGCGCACGTCGTTTTTGCGGAAAAAGGCCGCGTTATCCAAAAGCAGATCAACTCCCTTCTGCTCGGTCAGCCGGCAGACCATGCCGAAGATCGGGCCCGTGAACTTCGGGTCCAACCCCGCACGGGTAAGCAACTCAGTCCGGCACTTCGCTTTGCCAGCAAGTTTCCCCACGGAATAATGCTCGGGAATCAGCGGATCGGTAGCCGGATTCCAGACCGTCGTGTCGATGCCGTTAATGAAGCCAACCAGATCGGCGGCGCGGCTCAAAATCACCCCGTCAAGACCGCAGCCAAACTCCGCCGTCTGGATCTCGCGGGCGTAGCGCGGGCTGACCGTGGTGACGCGATCCGAAAACAGGATACCTGCCTTCATCATGCTCATCTGCCCATAAAACTCGACGCCATCGATGCCCTTGAGTTCATCGGGCAAGTTGGTGCGGTAAAACGAGCGCATCGGAAACACCCCTTGGAAGGCGATGTTATGAATCGTGAACACCGTCTTCATCGCCAGGGTGATGCCGTAACGCTGCTCGGCGTGACGCAGGAGCAGCGGCAGAAACCCGCATTGCCAATCGTGGCCGTGGATCACGTCGGCGCTCAGATCGAGAAAGCGCATGGTCTCGACCACGCCTTTGCAGAAGAAAATAAAGCGGAGGTGGTTGTCCTCGTAATCGCGTTCCGGCGTGCCGTAAGGATTGCGGCGGTCGAAGAACTCCTCGCGGCAAATGAGGTGAACCGTGAGGTTCTTAGCCGGAGAAAACGACCGGACTTCACCGGTCATAAAGGTCTCACCCATCTCGATGCGCAGTCCGTGTGTCTTCGTGGCCCCAGTCGCCAGCGGATGATCCACCACCGCCCGGTAACCGGGAAGGAACACCGACACCTCGTTGCCGCGTGCCGCAAGGGTCCCCGCTAGCGCCGCCACCGCATCGGCCAGTCCGCCAGTTTTAATGTAGGGGAACAATTCACTGGCAACGTGCACGATTTTCATCGCGGCACCGTAGGCACTTGCGTTGGTTAATACCACTGAAAAACCGGGGCAATTCCCGGTTTCGGCCGCACCGCTCCACGCCATGAAATACCGCGAATCGCTCCTCGAATTGCTGCGTCAAACCGACTATCGACCCGCCACCGTTCTGACGCTTTCCCGCGCCCTCGGCCTCCATAAAAAACTCCGCGCCGTTTTCGCCCACGAGGTCCGCGGCCTGCTCGCCAAAGGTGAACTGGCGCTCGTTCAAGGCGACCGTATCGCCATGCCAGCCCGTGGTGCTGCGTCGGCCGCCACCGCCGGTGCCCCCCACACACCCGCTCAAGCACGAGCTCATGGACAGGGCCAGCGGGCGATCTTTCAACCCAACACGTCTTCCTTTACGCGTTCTTCCGAGCGCACTCCGGAACGCCACGCCGACTCCGAGGTGCTCACCGGCCGGCTCAACTTCCGCGCCGGCGGTTCCGCCTTTGTAGTGCCGACTAAAACCGGCTCCGGCCCCGCTCCTGAGGCGATCCAGATTTTCCCCGAGGACACCGGCGTAGCCTTCCACGGCGACACGGTCGAAATCCACGTTAACCCCGGCATCCGCCAGCGCCGCGATGGGCGCGGAACCGAGCGAACTGGTCGGGTGCTGCGCGTGCTCGAACGCGCCCGCGACACGGTTGTCGGCAACCTCCAGCGCATCCGCAACACCTACTACGTTAAACCCGACGA
>JBILJE010000338.1:0-3188 GCA_044377395.1 Rariglobus sp.
GTTAAAATGCAATTCGCCCCTGTGGTGAGCATTAGGATTCTTTAATTCGTTGGTAATCTGTGTATTCCGTGCAATCTGTGGTTCTAATGCTTTTTCTCGGCTTAGCGGTTAAAAGTCCGGCGTTATGGTTTCGGCTTTACCCACTCACGGGAACGGCGAGGCGCCCGCAGCCGTGATTAAACACCCTTGCCCGCGATGGGAGAGGAGCTTTGCCTCCCTACCATGAACGCGTCCAACGACCCCCTGCACGGCATTACCCTGGAGACGATTGTGACTGAACTGGTCAGCCAGTACGGCTGGGAGGGGCTAGCGAGTAGGATCGACGTGCGCTGCTTCACCCACGATCCGAGCATCAAATCGAGCCTAACCTTTTTGCGTAAAACGCCTTGGGCTCGTAAAAAGGTCGAAGATCTTTTTTTACGCAGCCGACTTTAGGCCGTTTTTCGTGAAACTAGCAGGCAATAAAAATGCCCTGCTTAGGTTTCCGGTCTGCGCAGCACCCCAAAAATGAGCACGGACCTGCTGTCTGCCTTACCGATAGGAGCAGACTGAGCGCCTTCGTTACTTCAAGCCGCAGAAGGCGAATTCAATGTGGGCACCGCCCCCCCCCCCTTTTTTTTTGGGGGGGGAGGGGATGGGGGGGGGGAGGGGGCGTTTTTACGTTTTTTTTTTAATTGTGTGGCTCGCGTGGGGCAATAGAGCTTAGCCGCCTTTAGGATTGGCTACTGAACTCTTCTCCCATGGATCCACTACCCGTTCATCTGCTGCCCCTTTGCTTTAGTTCACAAGTGCTTAAGGATCTGCCGGTGGCGGCAGAAGCACGCGTTTTGCCTCGGGTGGATGATCTCGCCGGCTTGGCCGAGGCAATCAAGGCATGTCCGCTCACTGTGGCCGTGATCGGTCCGGATTGGCCGCAGAAGGACTTGGCCGCCGCTCAAGAGATACTCCTCGACCACGCCGTCACCAGCGTGGTGGCTACCGAACTCGATCCCGCGTGGCTCGAGTCCGCGATCGTCGCTGCACTTGCCGAGCGCACGAACCAGTTTGAACCCATTTTCTTAAGCCAACTGCTGCCATTGTTGCCGGATATCGTTTATTTTAAGGACAGGTACGGTCGGTTTTTGGCTGCAAATCAAGAGCTTGCTCGCAGCTTCCAACTGGAGGATCCGGCACTGTTGATTGGTCGCAGTGACGCCGACTTTTTAAGCGCGGAGTATGCGCAAAAAACATTGGCTGATGAGCAGGAGGTCATGCGCACAGGGCAGCCTGTCATCGCGCTGTCGGAGCGGGCGACCTATGACGGAAATCGGGTCAAGTGGTGGCGGACATGGAAATGCCCTTTGCGCGACCGCAGTGGCCGAGTGATCGGTACTTTTGGGTTTTCGCGCGACGAGACCGCCTTCAAAAACACGACGCTGGAGCTCGAGTCCGAGCGGCAATTGTTGGAGGTGTTGCTCACCGAGCTTCCAGATTCGGTTTATGTCAAGGATCGCGAGGGGCGTTTCCTTTTGGCCAATCAAGTGGTCGCCAATCGCCTGGGCGTGACACCGGCGTACTTACGCGGGAAGCGTGATGTGGATATTTATCCGCCTGAGTTGTCCTCAGCGTTTCGTCAGGACGAAGAAGCGATCATGTCCACGGGAATGCCGTTGATTAACCGGGAGGAAATGCTCCGCACTCCGGATGGTCGCGAGATCCATATTTTGACGACCAAGCTGCCGTACCGAAATGCGGCGGGTGAGGTGATTGGGATCATTGGCATGGGGCGTAATATCACTCTGCGAAAGGGGTTTGATGAACAGATGAAACTGGCGCACGAAGAGATTGCGAAACTGCGGGCGGAAGTCGCCGAAAACGACGAATTGCGCGCCGAGATGGTGGCGCTACGCGCCGAACTAGCCCAACTCAATACCGCAGGCGCGCGCCCAGCCTGAGCTCGGTCTCACGCCTGCTCAACTCGCCCCTGGCTTACCGATGGCGGTTGTAGCGCACGATGTCCCAGACGACGTAAAGGCCCAGCATCGCGGAAATGAGGTAGCCGACGATGCCGAAGGCGGGGAACCCAAACAGGTAGGGGCGAATTCCGGTCGTTACGATCAATGAGGATCCGATCACCAGCGCCCCAATGATCACCCCGAGCGTCAGGCGGTTGCTCGCCGAGCTGATGGCCTTATCCAAGCTCTCCAGCCCTTGATGCTGAAACTTGATGGTCAGGTCGTCGTGTTCGATGCGGCGAATGATCCGGAAAATATCGGCCGGTAGCTCGCGAACGCCGGTGATCAGTGAACGCAGCAGCGTGCGGCCGTCGCGGGCGACCGCGCGTGGGCCGGTGCGGTCTTTTTGCAGTTGCGCAAGGATCGGGCGGGACTCGGTGCGCAGGTCGAACTGCGGGTCGAGCGTGCGGGCGACCTCCTCGATCGAGAGCACTGCCTTGGCCATGAGCGAATAGTCGCGGGTGATATTGATACCGTTTTGCCCAAAAATGAACAGCAGCTTGAGCATGGCGCGCCCGAGTTGGATGCGGCCGATCGCGCTGTTGAAATCCTCGCGCAACGTCAGGGTGACGTCGCGCTCCATGGCGCGCAGGTCGGCGCGGCCGGCGGGGCTGCCGAGGTCAGCGGCGATTTGTACGATGCGTTCGGCGTCCTGCTGGACGGCGGCGATGAACAGATCGGCCAGGCCAAAGCGCAGGCGGCGGGTGAGGTTTCCCGCCATGCCCCAGTCGAGAAAACACAGGCGGCCATCGGGGGTGACTAGCACGTTGCCACCATGCGGATCGGCGTGGAAAAAACCGGCGATGAGCACCTGGTGGATTAGCGAGGACGCGCCGTTGGCGGCGATGCGTTTGGCCTCGGCGGGGGCGAGCGCGGCGTTGTCCACCGTGACGCCGATGATGCGCTGCATCACGATCACGTGCTCGCCACAAAACTCGTCCACCACCTCGGGCGCGAAGACGCGGTCGGGGTGCGGGTTGAGGGCGTTAAAATAGCGCTGGTTGCGGGCCTCGTGGCGAAAATCGAGTTCGCGCAGCAGGTTGTCCTTCACCTCAGCGACGACCGAGGGCAGGTCGTAGGGGTGGATGGCGGCGACGCGGTGGTGCAACTGGCCGGCGAACCAGGTGAGCAGGTCGAGGTCGGCCTGCACTGTTTTGTCGAGATTGGGGCGTTGGACCTTCACCGCCACCTCGC
>JBILJE010000085.1:0-10899 GCA_044377395.1 Rariglobus sp.
GCCACCACCACACCCACCGTTCAACTGACGGTGCCAGCGCTTCCCGACCCGGGGCACGACCGATTCATACCTATCCCGCCCAATGGGCGCGTTTGCCCGATCTCCGGCCTTAAGCACGCGTCGCTTTACCGCCTGCTTGTCCACGGCCCCGCACGTCGTCACGTCCGCGTTGCCAACCTCCGCCAGCCCGGACAGGTGCGGGCGCAGACGCTGTTTCATGTCGGCGACCTAATCACCTACCTAAGCGCCCTTGCCACCGCGCAACGCCCCGAGGATGACGACGCAAACCAATTCAAAACCGAGGAGGTCGCAGCTTGAGCACTGCGCCGGACATCATCGTAAAGGAGCGGGCTGACGGCGGATGGACTCACGCCGTCGCGGTGCCAGGCACTAGCCGCCGCGACTATGTCGGCCACTGGTCAACGCGTCGCAGGGCAGAAAAAGCCATCGCAGCCCACAAGAAAGCACTTCGCCGCCGTGCGGTAGCCACATCATGAGCCGCCCACAGTACACGCACAGGCCGCAGAGCGACGACGAGCAAAAGGTTGTTTCCTTCTCCGATCACATGCCAGCCGCCACCGAGGCCGAAAAGACGCTACTCGGCGCGGTTTTCAGTGACAGCTTGGCCGGTGCGGTAGATGCACCGAGCCTTCGGGCTGCCATCGCCGAGGGCGTCGGGACGCGCCATTTTCAAACAGCACACCATCGCACCATCTTTGGCGCAATGAAGGCCCTGCTCGTGGCAAGCCTGCCGGTCGATTTGCCCGGATGCTGGCAGCAAATCGCGGCCGATCTTGGCGAGGTCGAAGGCGATCTTCGCCAGACCATGCTAGACCTAAACCAAAATGCAGTCAGCTCGTTGCATGTGCGAGGCGCGATCGATCAATTGAAAAAGGCCGAGGCCTCGCGGCAGCAGCTACGCGCCACGGCTCAACTGATCGAAAGCATCAAGACCGGCGACGAAGAAGCCCAGCGTGAAGCTCGCCGCCTCATCGCGCTGGCCGGTCAGCAGGACACAGCCGGATTGCCGCGCATCACTTCGTGTGCCGAGTTGGTTGCAAAGGAGTGTTCAACGCCTCCAGTACTGATCGGCGGGCTACTTCATCGAGGGGCCAAGCTGTTGCTGGGCGGTGGGTCGAAGTCCTTCAAATCATGGAGCCTGATCGACCTCGCGTTAAGCATCGCGGCAGGCGTGCCGTTCTGGGGTATGAGCACCACGCAAGGCCGAGTGCTCTTCCTGAACTTTGAAATCCCCGAAGCTTTTTTTCGGGGACGCCTGCAGGCCACGGCTACGGCCAAAAGCATCGAGATCAGCGAGTTCGGCAAGCACCTCGATCTGTGGACTTTGCGCGGGCACGGGGCCGACCTCGCAAAGCTGGTCCCGCACATTGTCGCCCAGGCTGCGGGCCGCGATTATTCGCTGATCATTCTCGACCCGATTTATAAATGTCTTGGGGACCGCGACGAGAACAGTGCAGGCGAGATCGGCGAACTTCTAAACGAGGTCGAAGCCCTCGCGCATCGAACCGGCGCGGCTGTCGCTATAAGTCACCACTTCGCAAAGGGTTCCGCCGCGTCCAAAGAATCAAAGGACCGCATGAGCGGAAGCGGGGTTTGGGCTCGCGACCCCGACGCACTCGTCACTCTGACTCCGCATGAAAACGAGGGCGCATTCTCCGTCGATTTCACGCTACGCAACTTCGCACCCCGCGCCTCGTTCGCCGTGCGCTGGGAATGGCCGCTAATGCGTCCAGACGGCACCCTAGACCCCGCCGCCCTCAAGCAGTCTACTAGCGGCCGCCCCAAAGAATTTACAGGTGCAAGCCTACTAGAGGCGCTACCAACACAAGGTGCTACCTATGGGGAGTGGCTCGCCATCGCTACCAAGTCCGGATGCTCCGAGAGCACGTTCAAGCGAATCCTGCGCGAACTACGCGAGACCAACAGCGTGGGGCAGATCAACGGTCGTTACTGCCGGTCCGGAGGGCTCAGAACATGAGAAATAAAACTCAGGTTCATAATTCATTCGCCGCCCCGAACCCACGGGGGGAAAGGGGGGGCTTTAGGGTCATAAGTCGCAGACTTATGACCCTAAAGCCCCACTCCCCCCTCGGGCGGGTGGGGGCAAGAGGGCTCAAGACAATACGACAAAAAGTCCAGAAAACACCGGATATTGAGACGCGATCTCAAATAGTGTTAAGTCTAGCTAAGGTTTTCGGGAGGGGCGTGGAGTGAGAACGTGTCTCAATATAAATAAGGCCAAGGGACTTTACTGCATCTGTCTCGACGCACAGGAGGGATTCAATCGAACGATTGAACGCTGGGACAACGAGACTGACCGCAAAAGACAGATTCCGCTGGCCGGTCAAGCGGCCGAGCTTCTTTGGGCAGCAGATGCGGCAGCTTTACTACTCCAGAAATACACGGGAAGCAAAGCCCCAAACCTCATCACTGAAGTAAGAATGGCCAACAGCCTTCGGCGAGGTGGCCACGGCCTACCCATATGCATCCAAAGGCAGTCAAAAGACGAAAACTAATTTCCCACGCCGACCCGCAAGGTTCGGCACCAAAACAACACCACAACAGCAACACACACTGACATGAACTACTTAGCAGAAGGATTAAACAACGGCTTCCAATCAGGCTTTGCCGCCGGAACCCAAAAGAAACGGGACAAAAAACAGATGGAGGACCAACTCGTTCGCGATACCAAAGCCATCGAAGCACAAGAAAACCTTAATAACAAGGTGCTGACTAAGCGCCAGCAAGGCGAAACCGATATGCTCAATGCTCGCAAGACGATCGAGCAAGAGGCCGAGCTTATACGCCGCGCCCGTGAGGAATCCGACCCGCGCAACATCCTCGCCCGCAAGCAGGCCCAGGCGCAGCTAGACACCTTTGGCCAGCCCAAGACGCTCACGCCTGAGGAGCAACTGCAGGCCGACGTCGCCCGCATGAAGCTCGAAAAGGAACGCAACGCGCTCAGCACGCCCAGCGTCGCGCCCGCGCCGATGGCGAAGGTTCGCCGCAATCTAGGCGCCGACGGCAAAGGCGGTTACACAGAGTTTGAGATTCCACAAACCGACATCGAAAAGACCATCAGCGGCAGCAAAGCCGAAGGCTACAAATCGCCCTACGCTCGGCAGATTGCCGACCTAACCGGACAAATCGCAAAACAACAAGGAGCCATCGACGGTGGCGATTCGCGGACCGGCTTTCTCGGAGTGGGTAGCAGCCGACAAGGCATCGTTGACGAGAATCAAAAACAGTTGATGCGACTGCACGCGATGGACCTTCAAGAGCAGGTGCGCGCCGGTGTCATCAGCCGCGAAGAAGCCGACGCCAAGGCAAACGAACTCCTCGGCATCAAGTAAACCACCACCGCCAGAATCGCCACCATGTCACTGACCGCTCTCCTCGAAAAAACCGGCGTCGCCGACGATGTCGCCAACGCCGGTTTCCCAGAATCCAAACCCGCCGCCGCGCCCTCGGCATCGCCGAGGCCGCAAACCCCCGCCAGACGTGGCGGGATGGCGGCGCTGATGGCAGCGGCAGGGGCTAACCCCGACGACGACAGTGGCCAAACCATGCCGGAGTCAGCCAAAACACTGGCCGCTCAGTCGCAGGCCGTGAAAGACAAGCGCCAGCGTGCGATCATGTTCCCAGCAGGAACGCCCGAATCGGCTTTGCCAACCGGGCTCGCCCGCGTGGAAACACCTCGCGGTGTGTTCCACTTCGACCCCGAGCAGATCACGGCAGAGGACATCACCAAGGCCAGCGTGGCACGCCGTGAAAACGAAATCCTTGGCCTTGGGCCTGCAAGCAAGGCTGACGTCGCCGCCCGCGTCGCCCAAGGCGAGCCGGTCGGCGCAGTTGTTGAACGCACACCGGACGGCGTGGAGGTCAAAGCCGCAGTCGCCACGCCGTCAACAGCACCAGCCACGCTGCGCGAGATGCAAATGCGCAAGGCACCCGAAAACACTGTAAACGTGGAGCCCGTCGCCGATGTCGTCGCCGGTCGAAGCCAGTCAGTAAAACCCGCAGGACTCGCCGCGCTTATGGCGGTCGCAGGTGAGAAGGTTGCCGAGCCGCGCCAATCCACAGCACGCAACACAATCAATCAGGCCGGACGCGGTGCGGGAGACCAAGGGTTTTACCAAGGTCTTGAGGGCTTGGCCCGCATGGTTAATCAATTCGACAAGGGCAACGACACATTGCGGGCCAAAGGGCCGGAATACTTGGGGCTTGCCCGCACGCTCGGCGAGTTACAGCGGGCCGAGGTACAAACACCGAACGCAAAACGCAGACTCCAAATCGAACAAGTACGCGGGCGCATCGCCGAACTTGAGGCGCAAGCCGCGCCCGAAATAGCCAAGATCGAGGCCCGCCCACTCAATGCAAGTTTACCCGGCTGGTATGCCGAAGCCGTCGCGGATACCCGCGGCAGGATCCGCGACGCGCTGCCCGTTGATGACGCCTTCGCTCAGTCGCTCGGCGGCCAAGTCATTGCCGGTCTCGGGCAGGCCGCAGGCACGTTGCCGACGTTCATAATTCCAGGAGCAGGCCCAAGCCTGAGCATCGGCCAACTTTTCACGCAGGGCCGAGAGGACGCACTGGCCAAGGGTGCCGACGAGGCCACGGCCGACCGCGCAGGCTTCGCCAACGTGCCCGCCGCCGCCCTCGATATCGCCAGTGACAAATTAATCATCGGCAAAATCCTAAAACCGCTTCGCGGCAAGCTGACCGTTGGACAGCTTTTTGCCGCCGTCGGCGTCAACTCCGGCGCTGGCGGCGCTTCGGAGGCCGCGCAGCAAGGCTGGCAAAACCTTGTTGCCCGTTCGCTGGTCGGCTACGATCGCGACCGCGCCCTTGACGATCAGGTCATAAATTCCCTGATCGTCGGTGCTGCGGTGGCGGGGACCACCACCGCCGCAGGGCAATCCGTTACCCAAGCCACGTCCCGGCGTCCAAAATCCAATGCGCCGGGGGCTACGCCCGCCACTAGCGGGCTTTCTCGGCTTGTCGCCGAGTCAGAGGCTACGCTTGCCGAAGACGGCTCGCTACCTGGTCGCGACGACCAGACCAAACCGGCCCCGCCCTCCGGGCTCTCTCGGCTGATCGCCGAGTCAGAAACTACGCCCGCCAAAACCGAGGGCGGGCTAAACGCTCTGCTCGAGCGTGTCGGGTCCGAACCGTCCGGCGCGGAAGAAACCGCGCCTCGGGTTGGCTCGCGTGCTGAGACGCTCGCCGAGCAGATAAACGCACGCCCAGAAACCGACTGGCGCGGTGAGGTCACACCAGAAAACCTCACCGGCCCGGACGTTGACCTCGTTTCCCAACTCGCCGAGTTCGCTGCGCTCACCCGCGAGCGCGGCGTCGAGGACTTCCAGCCCTACGCCAAGCGCATGGCCGCGAACTTTGGCGAACGCGTGCGGCCTTACCTCCGCGCCGCATGGGAAACAAGCAGCGGAGGCCAGACGGTGGCCGACCTCGACACAACCACTGCACCCTTGCAGATGGACGGCCCCGCCAAGCGGGTCTTGAGCTGGGGCAAACTATTCTGGCAAGGCGCGGCCGATACCCTCCGGCAAGCCGGAGTCCGCAGCCTGGCCACGGCCATCGACAACCACGTTGACCTTGCCGACCGGAACCTCGGCAAAGCCGCCGCCTTCCTACCGTCAGGCCGCGTCGATGCCAAGGTGTCGGCAGAGTTCGAGGCCATCATGCGGGCACGAGAGAACGAGCGCTCCGCAGAGGCTGCGCAACTCCTCGCCGCCGCTCGCCCGCAGACTCGCGAGCTCGTCGCTGCAGTCGGCAAGGTGATGGACTACACGGGCAGGGAAAACCGCCGTGTCGGCGTGCGCGTGACCGATACCGAGGGCAACATTCGCCCCATCGGTTTCCTCGGGGAAAAAGCTTTCCCTCGCGTGCTCCGCGACGACGTCGCCGCCGTGCTCCGCAACCCAAACGAGAACCGCGCCCTCTGGGAAAAAATGAAGGACGAGCTAGTCGCGGGCGGATACATCAAGGACCGCGCCGACGCGGTCGAATACCTCCGCAGCGCACGCCCTGACAATACGACGAGCACAGACTATTTCGGCGGGTTGGAGAAAGGCCGAGCCAAACCCATGCCCGAGGCATGGCGCGAATACCGTTTCGAAAAGATCGTGCCGCAATATGTCGCAAGCTGGGCCGAACGCCTAGCGCAGATCGAGGCCTTCGGGCAGAAGATAGACGCGAAAGACCGCGACGCCTTCGACGTCGCCCTCGGAGCCACCCGCGACCCCGAGCTGACCCAATACATCGAGCGAGCGCGTGAACATGCTTTCGGCGTCAATCGCCTGAGCCAAAGCACGCGGCGCGCTTTGTCGAACCTCACAGGCGGGACGACGGCGTTATTGCTCGGCAATCCTTACAGCAGCTTGCGCAACTTGATCGGCGGCGTCGCGCAGACGACGAACCAGTTTGGCGTCGGCAAGGCCATCGCCAACCTGCACGCAGCATGGAGCGCGATCAAAGACGTACAGGCGGCGGGCGGCTTGAAAGCCGACATTGCCGACCTGATCTTCACCGGAGAGGAGAGCACCACCGGCCAAAAGGCCGCTGGCCTCGCGCTCAAGATCAACGGCTTTTCCGCCGTCGAGCAGTTTGTGCGTTCGCACAACTGGCTCACGGCGAAAGCGTTTTTGCGCGATGCGCTGGGCCAGCTTAAGAAGAATCCGCAGAGCCGCGCCAGCAAGCAGGTTTTGGCGTTCTTCCAACGCCACGGCGCGAACGCCGAGGCGTTGCAAGCCGAGCAGTTGAACGGCCCAGCGACGGAAGCGTTTCTGCGCCGCGCCGTTCGCCAAGCTCAGGGCGGCTACAAATACGACCAATGTCCGTTATTCACGACGGGGCCGGTCGGGCGGTTCTTGCTGCAATTCTCGCGCTGGGGACTGATGGCGACTCGCTTCCATGCCGAGCACTCCATCAGGCCGGCCATCGTCGGCGACCTCGTAACCGTAACCACGCCCGAGGGCGGCACGCGCACCGAACGCGTGCGCACCCTCGCTCCGCTCCTGCGCTCACCGATGGTCGCGATGGTCGCAGGTGCCACCACCTACGCCTTGCGCGGTGCGCTCTTCGGCATCGACCGAAACGACGCCGACTGGGACGAGGTTTTTCAGACCATGAACGAAGACGAACAGCGCGGCCTTGAGCTGGCGCTGGGCCGGATGACAAACGACATCGTCTCAGGGAGCACCTTCGGCGCTCTCAGCGACTACGCGGCCACGCTGGCGCGGGCCGTCGATCAAGGAGCCTTCAAGTCACCCATCGACCCACCCAGCCTCGCTATCGCTCGCGAGGTCGCCTTGCTCGGCTACAAGCACCAGAAGCAAGGGCGACTCTCGAAACAGGATTTGCGAGAGTTCGCCGACAGGATCATCACCGCAAACCGCTACGGCTCGCGCCTCGCCTACAGCTTCGCCAATGCGACCGGCGCGGAATGGCAGGCAGCGGAGCGCTACCGCAGCGAACAAGACAAACGTTTCGCCTCGTCGGTCGGGTGGCGCTTCGCCGAGGAGGCAGGCTTTGCAAAGGCAGGCGGTGCACCTGGACTGCTGCCTATTGGCAACCAAACCAGCCCGATCTACGACGATCTAACCGACGCGCTCCATAGCGGAGACGCCGAGGCCGTCCGCGCCGTCGTCAAAGACGCCGTCGCCGGTGCTCGCGGGCAAAAGGCCTATCATGCCCGCCTTGCGCAGCTCCGCAGCCAGGCGCTTACGCGCCAGCCGCTCGCACCCGGTGGCCGCGTCGGCGAAGATGTTCAAGATGCGTTTCGTTCATGGATGAGTCGACGCCTCACTGATGAACAGCGCCAGCGCATCGAGGATGCGCAGCGGAGATATTTCGAGACCGGCGTGCGGGCCGGTTTATTCGCCGATCAAGCCCTCGACCGCTACGCGCAACCATGACCAGCACCAAACCAAAAACGGCGACGTGTGCCACGTGCCGCCATTGGCAAAACCTGCCCGAGCGCCTGAGCGCCCGTGCAGGAATCGAGGGCGGGGTGGGCGAGTGCCATCAGCGCCCTCCCATCGTAAACTACACCTTCACCCGCACCGCCGCAACGGACTGGTGCGGATGCCACGGATTAACCGAAGCGGCGTCCACAGTCACCGCGCCGTTACGCAAGCGGTGATCGAGTAGCGAGGGGTGAAAATGCTGGAGGATTTGGCGGTCGTGAGTCTCTCCCGAACCAAGCAGCACACCCCGCTTCGCTGCACGCCAGCCCGCCGCCGAGCCTCTGGGCTGTCATGGGGTCTGCTTCCTCCTTCGCGCTGTGCTGTCGCTTCGCTCGGCACACCCTCCGCGCAAGCGCTGCGGGCTTCCGGCGCTCAGTCCGGTGGAGTGCGATCGGGGCGCGCGGCGGCTTGGGCGGTGCAGTGGCCCGCCCTGACGGGGTGAGATCGACTCACCCGCTCCGCCCGCCGTGAAGTGACGCGCCCCTCAGCTGCGCCCGTAGGGCAAACCCTGCCACCTCAACCGCCGATCAATCCGCGCCCGTCGCTATCGCTTTAGGGCACGTCGGCGGGTCGGCGTCAGGGTGCTCCTTCGTCGCATCCCTCGGCTACGGCTTCGCCTCCGACCGGGTCCGCAAGGCCCGGTGCTCGCGAGTGTCTGCTGGGCTCACCCCGTAAAGGGGTGGCCTGCTCCGCAGACACTCCAGAACATAGGGCAGGGTAATGACCGCCGCAGGAACGCCGTTGCTTCGGCTTCCAGGCAGGGACGCAGGCGGCGAGGCGGCAGGCACTGCGACGGCGTTCCTTGCGTCACGTCCGACGTCGTGTCCAGCCGTCCAGTTCGCCGTCAGTGCTTTCCCTTTGCCTGTCCACCTCCGCACCGCCGATCCTTCGGCTGATGGGGCGGCGCTTCCTGTTCCCGCGCCTTGCCTAGCGACTGCGCCGAATTGCTCACATACGTTCGCCAAGACAGCGCAGACGCCCGAACGCTGCGCGTTCCTTTCGCCACGCCTAGCCCGTGGCGAGATCCTTATGCCGCTATGCGTCTGGCCTCTTGCAGGGCGCCTTAGTCCGCCGCGTTCCGCGTCGGCACCCCTTCCATCGCCGGGCAGCGTCTCAGGCTAGCATGGCGGGACGGCTGGCGGGCTTCGCCCGTCCGCGCCTCAAGGAGCGTCTGCGACCGGCGACGCGCTTCGCCGTCGTCCCGCAGCTCCTCCTTGCACACGCCCTGATTCCCACGCGCTGTCCCCGGCGACGGAAAGACGGTTGGGCACACATGCACAATCATTCCGTCCGCTGGTGGATTTTCACCAACATGAAATCGCTCACCACACCCACGCCCGCTGTCAATGCCCGCAACAGTATCCTCGCGTTCTTCGCCCGCGACCTCGACGTCATCCGCAAAACCGGAACGCAGGAACAAATCGCCGAACTTCCCGAAATCGAACAGCGTCTTGCCGTGCTCTTGGCCCCGACCTCAGGAACGTTCCAAAAATGCGCCAAGGACTACGAGGCCGAGGGCAAACATGACCTGGCAAACCTCGCCCGAAGCAAGGCTTGCGAGCTTCAGACCGCCGCCCGCGTCGGCACAGCCGCCCCCTACTCGCCCGAATACTGGGACAAACACCGCCAAAATGCCACGCAGGCCGGTAAGCTTTGGGATGCCTACAGCTACGGCATCCAGATGAAGAAAGCTCTGATCGGCGAACGGTTGAACAAGCTGGGATTTGGCAACGCCTCAAATAATGAACAGGCGGCTATGCTCGCGGATTTGTTAGAGAAGGCACACCCAAACCAGCGAGCTGCCTTACTTCGCAAATACGCCAAGCTTCGCCACGCCGAGCGCGTAGAAATGGCCAGCCTGCCGATGATCACCGCCAACGGCCGCATTATCTGCTGACCATCACCCAGGCCACGCCCGCCGGACAAACACGGCGGGCTTTTTTGCGCCTCCCCGCTTCGCGGGGTTGCGTCAAGGGCGCTTCGCCCCTCGGTGCATCCCCTCGCGATGCACCTACCCAGAGGCTTCGCCGACTCTTCGCAGAGTGCGCAAGGGTTCGCCACCCTTGACCGCTTTACTGTTTGATTACGGCTCAAGATTTGAAGAATAGCATTTTATGTTTAATCTAAAAGTAATGATGGTGTTGGTGACTTCTCTTTTTCTTGCAGGTTGCACATCGACTGGAGTTGTTCCGATGGGGCGAGATACATTCATGATTTCTAAAAATGGCACCGCCATCGGCGTCGGCTCTAAAATCAAAGCTGATCTCTACCGCGAGGCCAACGCATGGTGCGTAAATCAAGGTTTGGTGATGGTGCCAGTCTCTGAAAAGTCGGTTGACGGCGTAGCCGGAACGTCTCTCGCATCAGCAGAAATTGTTTTCCGCGCCGTCAAAAAAGGAGACTACGAAGATCAAAGAACGAATTTACGTCGCGTTCCTGACACTGTCATCGAAGTCATCAATCAACCTGTTCAATCCAACAGGCCCGCGATAAGAAACCAAAGAGGTGAACCAGTGGACGAGCATGGATATACCGCAGCAACTTATGAGGGAGTAGCTAAGACGTATCGGGCCGAAGGTAACAAAGAGATGGAAGAAATGGCCCTAAAAAAGGCTTCAGCACTTAGGTCGCTTCAGTGAGATCACTTAGCATAAACGCCTAAAACCAAATAGACTAATGCCTAGCCTGTTGTGAGTTTGTGGATAGGAACGGGCGTATTTTGGGCATTATAAAACCCGCTTCACTCAAGTGATTAGCGGGTTATGTGATTTGGTGCGGTCGCCGGGAATCGAACCCGGGACACCTACTTGGAAGGAAGGAGTTTTACCTCTAAACTACGACCGCAGTGATATCACTGTAGTCAGTTTCCGCAGCAGTAGGCGTTCGGGTC
>JBILJE010000339.1:0-3158 GCA_044377395.1 Rariglobus sp.
GCGGGGTGTCGGCGCGCTCCCGCGATCCGCATGCCGCCGCATTGGAGTTGGAGGCCGAGTTGTGGCGGTATTTCGAGGAACGCTCGGCGGTGGCTTCGCCGTTTCGCGAGGCCGCCCAGCGCGAGGGGCTGCGCCGTATCAGTCTGCGCAACCTCGCCGAATACCTGCTGCGCCTGTGGGCCCCGGTTAAAGTTAAACCGCGCGCCGACAACGAAGCCCCTTGGCGCCCCTATGCCTAGTGGGCGTTCAACGTAGCGCAGACTTCCAGTCTGCTCAGGTCACCGTGGCAGACTGGAAGACTGCGCCACTTCATCGCCCGTTGCAGGCTCCGTAACCAACGTCACTTAACCCGAAATGCAGGCTGGAAACCTGCGTAGTTTCAGGCCTATAAACACCGGCCGTTAACTACGAAATGCTCTGGCTCAGGTCCTGCTCAGCCCAATCCCTCTGCTTGCGATCAACCGCATCGCAAGTTATGCACATATCATAATGGAAAAACTAAGTGGAATTACCCCTCCTAAACTTAAACTTCAGGTTTCCGCCAAAGCGAAAACCTTTGTCCTAGACACCAACGTCCTCCTCCACGACCCGCAGTCGATTTTCAAATTCGAGGACAACAACCTCGCCATTCCGGTGGAGGTTTTGGAAGAGCTCGACGCCATCAAAACCGAGCAGTCCACCGAGCGCGGCCGCAACGCCCGCCGCGTCCACCGCATCCTCTCGGAACTCCTGCCCGACTCGCGCTCCATGCACGAGGGCGTGAAACTCACCACCGGCGGCACGCTCTCCGTTATCATCAACCCTTACATGGCGGACCCCGCCCTGCGCGACGCCCCGCTCATGCAAAAGCTGCGCGCCGTCCTCTCCGACTTTTCTAAAAAGGATAACCGCATCATCGCCGCCGCCCTCTTCGTCCAAGAGAGCTACCCGCCACCCACCATCCTGGTCACCAAGGACGTTAACGTCGCCCTCAAGGCCCGCGCCGTCGGCTTGGAATCCCAGGATTACCTCAACGACAAAGTCCCCGAGGCCGTCGACGAGGACGCCTACCGCGAGATCCCTGTCACCATTTACGAAATACAGCGCTTCTGCTCCGAGGGCGAATTCACCCTGGGCGAGGCCGATGCCCAATCGCTTTATCTTAACGAGTACGTGCTGCTCCGTTCCGACGAGGGCAAGACCATGCCGGCGCGCTATTACGGAGCGGGTGTGGTCAAACGCCTGCGCATTCCCGATAGCATCAAGGCCCCCGGCGGCATCGCGATCCGCGCGCGCAACCTTGAGCAGCAGTTCTTCATGGACGCGCTGCTCGACGACTCGATCGCGCTGATCACCTGCTTCGGCAAGGCCGGTACGGGCAAAACGCTGCTCTCCATCGGCTGCGCGCTGCACCAGACCCACGACGACCGTTCGCTTTACGACGGGTTGTCCATCTCCCGTCCCGTCATCGCGCTGGGCAAGGACATCGGTTTCCTGCCCGGCACCTTGGAGGAAAAAATGAAGCCGTGGCTGCAGCCCTACTTTGACGCCCTTGAGGTGCTCATGCCCTCGAAGCCCGCCAAGGAGCCGCAGTTTGCCTCCAAAAAGGTATCCAAAAAGCAGCAGAAAAAGCAGCCCAGCGCATTGGAGGCTTCACGCCAGGAATCCGTTGCCGACAGCCATCCCAACGGCGGCGGCGGCGGCGGGCATCACGGTCCTGCCGTGCCGATGAAGCCCTACGAGCGTTTGATTAAGAGCGGCCTGCTTGAGGTTGAGGCGCTGTGCTTCATCCGCGGCCGTTCCATCGCCCGCCGCTTCTTCATTTTGGACGAAGCCCAGCAGCTCACCCCGCACGAGGTAAAAACCGTCATCACGCGCATCTCCGAGGGCTCGAAGATCGTCTTGATCGGCGACCCCGCGCAGATCGACAACCCATATGTCGACTCGCGTAGCAACGGCCTGGTTTATTGCCACAACCGCATGAAGGGCCACGCGCTCTCCGCTCACGTGAAACTGACCAAGGGCGAACGCTCCAAGTTGGCCGAGCTCGCCGCCGATTTACTCTAAGGTTCAGGGCTTCGACGCCTGAAGCGGTAAAACGAAAAAGCCCGCCCTCAATCGAGGGCGGGCTTTTTTGTGTGCTTCTTTGGCCCGAGGGAGGGACCACCTCCGTGTGGTCTGGCTCGGTCACGGACGACACGGAGGTCGTCCCTCCGTTGCGCCTGGCGGGCTTTACTGCTTCTCCATCTCGGTGAGCTGCGAGACGGCTTTTTCCCACGCCTCGGTCGCGGCGGTAACCTGGTCGGTCATGGTGGATAACTCGCGGTTGAGGTGCTGGAATTTGCCCTTGTCGGCGTACGTCTCGGGAGCCTCCAGCGCGGCGGTGATCTCCGCCTGCTTGGCCTCCAAATCGACGACCTTCTTCTCCAATACACCAACACTCTCCCTGAACTTGCGGATCTCGCTCGGGGACGCCTTGGGCTTGGCCGGGGTCGCGGCAACCGGGGCGGCTTTCTTCGCCTCGGCCTGCTTGGGGCGGCCGTCGGTGAAACCAGCGGTGATCGCGGCGCGGGCGTCGCTCAACTTGGATTTCTCCAGGTAATAATCGTAGTCGCCTGCGTAGTTCGTCAGGCGGCCGCTGTGAACGTGCAGCACGTTTTTGGCGAGCGTCTTGATGAAATGCACGTCGTGGGAAATGAAGATCAGCGTGCCTTCGTAGCTCTTCAGGGCGTGCACGAGCGCGTCGATCGACTGGATGTCCAAGTGCGTAGTCGGCTCGTCCATGAGCAGCAAGTTTGGCGGTTTAACCAAAATGCGGGCCAGCGCCAAACGGGTTTTCTCGCCGCCGGAGAGTACCGAGACCGGCTTGTGCACGTCGTCCTTGCGGAACAGGAAGGCGCCCAAAATGGCGCGGGCCTGCTGCTCGGTGAGCTGGTTTTCGTTGGTGCGCAGCTCCATCACGTTTTCGAAAACCGTCGCGTCGGGATTCAAGTTATCGAGACGGTTCTGGGCGAAGTAGCCCGGCACCACGTTGCTGCCCAGTTCACGGATGCCGCCCTGGATCGGGATAACGCCGGCGAGGATCTTGAGGAGCGTGGACTTGCCGGCGCCGTTGGGCCCGATGAGCACGATGCCCTGGCCGCGTTCGGCGGTGAAGTTGAGGTCCTTGTAAATGACGT
>JBILJE010000086.1:0-10848 GCA_044377395.1 Rariglobus sp.
GCCAACGCCAGCGGCACGGCGACTATTACTGTCTCCGTGTGCCTGATGGCTGTCAGTAGTTATAGTATTACACGCACGTTTACGGTGACGGTGAATGCGGTGAATGATGCCCCTACGCTAACCACTCTCTCGAACCCTGCGGCTATCACTGAAGATGCAGGACTTCAAACGGTTGCCCTGAGTGGTATTACCGCCGGTGCCAATGAAAGCCAGGCACTCAAGGTCACGGCGACTTCGAGTAACACTGCACTCATCCCGAACCCGACCGTTACTTATACGAGCCCTTCGACGACCGGGTCGCTGAGTTACGCACCGGTGGCCAACGCCAGCGGCACGGCGACTATTACGGTGACGGTCACCGACGGCCTGGTGGCTGACAGCAGTAATAGTGTTAAACGCACGTTTACGGTGACGGTAACCGCTGTGAATGATTTACCGAGGTTAAACGCAATTACGACCCCGGCTGCTATCACTGAAGACGCAAAACAACAGACGGTTAATCTGAGTGGCATTACCGCCGGTGGCAATGAGAGCCAAACGCTCAAGGTCACGGCGACTTCGAGTAACACTGCGCTCATCCCGAACCCGACCGTTACTTACACGAGCCCTTCGACGACCGGGTCGTTGAGTTACACACCGGTGGCCAACGCCAGCGGCACGGCTACTATTACGGTAACGGTCACCGACGGCCAGACGACTAACCATAGCATCACACGCACGTTTACGGTGAAAGTGAACGCGGTGAAGCCGAGAACTGCTTTTAATGAATGGATTTCCGGCTTTAACGTTGGTCGTTTGACGGGTGCCGCTGACGACTTTGATAAAGATGGCCTCGGTAATGCGATGGAGTACCTTATGGGTTCTGATCCAACGAAGCCGAATAACGGACTGAGCGTGGTCGAAGCGGGCTTAAATACGCTTAAATTACGCCATAGTCAGTCCAACACACTCTCGCCTAATTTAATTATAACTTACCAATGGTCCACCGATCTGGTGGAATGGAGGGGAAGCGGACAGCCCAATAAGACGGGGACGATTGTGGATATTGTAGCGAAAACGATTACCGACAAGAATGCACCGGCCAGTGACCTCGTTGAAGTCACTTATACAATCCGTATTGGGGCACGTGGGAAACTTTTCTCCCGAGTCAAGGTTGGCGAATTCTAAGCCGCCGCCCTTAACAAATTTAGTTCATTAGGAGTAATCATTAAAACAATTTCCTAAATACGGCAGCAAGATTTAACCACGGATTACAGATGGCACAGAAGAAATAGAAATACACCAATTTAACCGCTTATGAACACTAAAAGCCGCTAATAAAAAAGCATGGATTCAATGCTTCTGAATTAGCGTATTTTAGCGTTCATTAGCGGTTAAAAACTCCGCTGGTTGATGTTTGGCTGGTGGTGCGGCGAGCGTGAAATGAAGCCGAGTTTTAATACGTATGAATGAGAAATGGCCTCAGGCGCGGACTAGGGTGTTCCTCTCGTGAAGAAGATCTGTTTTTCACCACCACTACAGAAGAGGGGGTTGCCAATGCCGAGGGAACGGGCAGCAACGGTCTTTCAGGACACGGCGAACCCGTTTATCAGCCCTCGGCGAGCAGACGGCGGAGGGTTTCGTCGACCAGCTTCGGATTGGCTTTGCCCTTGGACGCTTTCATCACCGGACCTTTAAAGGCGTTAATCGCCGTGTCCTTGCCGCCCTTGAATTCGGCCACGGCTTTGGCGTCGGCCAAAAGCGCGGCGCGGCACCACGTTTCCAGTTCGGCGGTGTCGGTGGGCGCGGCCGCGAGGCCTTTGCGGGCGACGATGGCTGCGGGCATTTCACCTGAGGCAGCCATGTCGATGAACACTTCCTTGGCTGCGTTGTTGAGCAGCGTGCCGGCGTCGATGAGTTTAACCAATTCGGCGATGTGGGCCGGACGGATTTTGGAATCGGCCAATTCGAGCTTTGCGGCGCCGAGTTCGCGTTGGAGGTCGTTGACCACCCAATTGCCGACGGATTGGGCCTTGGAAGCACCGGCGAGTTGCACGGCCTCTTCAAAAAACGCGGCTAAGGTGTGGTCCCAGACCAGTGCGGAGGTGAGCGTGTAGGGAAGTTGGTAGACGGTTTGAAAACGAGTCTGTTTGGTGAAGGGCTGTTCAGGGCACTCGGCGAGCAGGCGGGCTTTCCACGCCTCGTCGACTTTGACGGGCATGAGATCGGGGTCAGGGAAATAGCGGTAATCGTGGGCGTTCTCCTTGTTACGCAGCGATTTTGAGGTGCCGGCCTGACCGTCAAAATCACGGGTTTCCTGGACGATCACGCCACCGTTCTCAACCACGGCGATCTGGCGTTTGATTTCGTGGGCGATGCCGTCGCGCACGTAAGAGATGGAGTTGAGATTCTTTAACTCAACCTTGGTACCGAGTTCCTTCTGGCCGACAGGGCGGATTGAGATGTTGGCGTCGCAGCGCATTTGGCCCTTTTCCATGTCACAGTCGGAGATGCCGCCGTAAACGATGGTGGCGCGCAGCGAGGTGAGGAAGGCGTAGGCTTCGTCGGCGCTTTTGATCACGGGCTCGGTGACGAGCTCCATGAGCGGGGTGCCGGCGCGGTTGTAGTCGACGAGAGAGTCGAAGGCCTCGTGGTTGAGTTTACCGACGTCTTCCTCGAGGTGGATGCGGGTGAGGGCGATGGTTTTGTGTTCGCCTTGGATGTTACGCGAAGGACCGGGCAGCTCGATTTCGACAGCGCCATTGAGGCAAATCGGCTGGGCGGCCTGGGTGATCTGGTAGTTCTTTGGCGAGTCGGGGTAGAAGTAGTTTTTACGGTCCCATTTGCAGATGGGCGCAATGTCGCAGCCGAGCATCAGGCCGGTTTTGATGATGGCATCGAGGGCGGCCTTGTTCATCACCGGGAGGACGCCGGGCAGAGCGAGCACGACGGGATCGGTGAGCGTATTCGGCGGCTGGCCGTAACCAGCGGCGACGCGGGTGAACATCTTGGACCGGGTCTTGATTTGTACGTGAACCTCAAGACCGATGACAGCTTCGTATTTCATGAAAAAAGGGGGAGACGGATGCGGAATTATTACACAGAGGGCACGAGAGGTGGCACAGAGGTCACCGAGCAAGGCGGCGGAGTCCTTTGATTAGTGTCGTGGAGTTGAAATTGAGGAGGAGGCCGAGGTGACAGCCCGTGAACTTTAAGTAGGTGAGAACTTGGGCCTCATGTACGTCGGTGAGGGAATCGACAGCTTTCAGCTCAACGACAACCAGTCCCCCGACCAAAAAATCGAGGCGGTAGGCGTCGTCGATAACCAGATCTTTGTATTTGATGGGACAAAGCTTTTGCTCCTCGAACTTCAGCCCGCGAAGGGTGAGTTCATGCGAGAGCGCTCGTTGGTAGGCTGATTCAAGTAATCCCGGGCCAACCTCACGATGGACTTCAATGGCCGCGCCGATGATCTGCTCGGTCAGTTGATTGATCTCGGTATTCATCTCGGTGGCCTCTGTGCGTCCTCCTGTGCCCTCTGTGTAACTATCCTCAGAGGTTCGGCGTGCGGCGGGACCAGTCGTGGGCGGAGTCGTAGGCGTTGGCGATCGCCAGCAGATCGGCTTCCTTGAAGGGCTGGCCGATTAATTGCATGCCGATCGGCAGCCCGCTCGCGGAGAATCCACACGGCACGCTGATGCCGGGCAACCCAGCTAAGTTCACCCCGATCGTGTAAACGTCACACAGGTACATCGCCAACGGATCGGCCTTGGCTCCGCGCTTAAACGCCGGTGTCGGCGCCGTCGGCGTGATGATCGCATCGACCTCGTTGTAGGCGTTAAGAAAATCCTGGCGGATGAGCGTACGCACTTTTTGGGCACGCAGATAATACGCATCGTAGTAACCGCTGCTCAGCACATAGGTGCCGAGGATGATACGGCGCTTCACCTCGGCGCCGAAACCCTCGGCGCGCGACTTGAAATACAGGTCAACGACGTCGTTGGCTTCGGGCGAGCGGTGGCCGTAGCGGATGCCGTCGTAGCGGCTCAGGTTTGAGGAGCACTCGGCCGTGGCGATGATGTAGTAAACGCCCACGCCGTACTCGGTGTGCGGCAGGGAAACATTCTTAATCTCGCAGCCCATTTTCTCGTAAAAGGAGACTGCTTTTTCCACCGCCGCCGCGACCTCGGGGTCGAGCCCTTCGGCGAAATATTCCTTGGGAATACCGATGCGCCACGGGCCTTTTTTCTCCTTTAACGCGGCGCGGTAGTCAGGGATTTCCGTCTTCACCGAGGTCGAGTCGTGCTCATCGTGGCCGACGATGGATTGCAGGAGGATCGCGGCGTCTTCGACCGTGCGTGTGAACGGGCCGATCTGGTCGAGCGACGAGGCAAAGGCGATTAAACCGAAGCGCGAAACCAGGCCGTAGGTCGGCTTGAGCCCGACCACGCCGCACAACGCGGCCGGCTGGCGTATCGAGCCTCCGGTGTCCGAGCCGAGCGTGGCAATGGCTTCGCCCGCCGCGAGCGCGGCCGCGCTGCCGCCTGAGGATCCGCCGGGCACGCAATCGAGGTTGTAGGGGTTGCGCGTGGTGTGGAAGGCGGAGTTCTCCGTGGACGAACCCATCGCGAACTCGTCAAGATTGAGGCGGCCCCAAATGACCGCGCCGGCCTTTTTGAGCTTCTGGGTGACGGTCGCGTCGTAGGGCGAGACGAAGTTTGCCAGCATCTTGGACGAGGCAGTGAGCGGCTGGCCGGTGACGGCGATCACGTCCTTGATGCCGATGGGAATGCCGTCGAGAGGGCCTAGGGCCTGGCCGGCGGCGCGGCGCGCATCCGAGGCAGCGGCCTGCGCGAGAGCGTCGGCAGTGTCGTAAGAGTTAAACGCTTTAACGCGTTCCTCGACGGCGAGCGTGCGCTCGATGATGGCCTGGGTGAGGGCGACCGAAGTGGTGGTGCCAGCGGCGAGCGCGTCGGCCAGTTCGGCGATGGATTTATAAAAAAGTGGCGTGTCGATCACGGTAAAAAACGAAGCAAAGGGTTTTGATGCGGACATTGCACCACCGTTTTTGCGCAAAACGCAGGGTGCTCCCTCAGGGCGAGAGTTCACTGTTTCACTGGCCGAAAAGCCGTCGCGCACTCTCAGTGATCAGGTTCACGGCCGGATGCGCAAGCCGCCGCTCGGCCGTGATGGCATACACGTTGTCCACACAGCGCAGGGTCGTGCCGATGGCCAACAGACCGTAGCGGGTCTTCGCTTCCGCCATGATTACCGACGGAATTGCGACGAAGCCGCGTCCTTCGGCGGCGATGACTTTCATCAAGGCGCCGTCGTCAAAATCAGCCACCACCTGGGGGCGTACACCGAGGGTGCGAAACCATTTTTCCAGGGATCGACGCAGTGCGGTCGATTCACCTGGCAGCAACGCGGGCGCACCGTGCAGCGACTTGGGGAAGCCGGGCTTGAGTGAGGCAGCCAATTCCGGCGCCGCACAAAAGGTAACCGACGACTCACCGAGGTGGTGATTAAAGACCTTGCTGGTGCTCACTCCGGAAGCGGGTTCGTCCGAGAGAACGATGTCGAGTCGGTGCGCCGCCAAATGACCGATCAAGTCCGCCGTTTTACCTTCGCGGCAGATCACATGTACCGGCCTTGCCATGGCGAAGACCGGCTTGAGGATTTCGTGGGTGATTAATTTGGGCAGCGCGTCGGCGATGCCTACGTGCAGTCGGAGCGTCTGGGTCGTGGGGCCTTGCTTAATCGCGTTGGTGAGCTCACTGCCCAGATTGAAAATCTCATCGGCATAACGCAGCGCGGTTTGGCCGGCATCGGTGAGCACGTTGGCCCGACCTTTGCGCCTGAATAGCTTTTCGCCGAGAGCCTCCTCAAGCTCGCTGATCTGCGCCGAAATCGACGGCTGGGAGATGTTTAATTTCTCCGCCGCCTGCCGCAGCCCGCCCTCCTTGGCCACGATCAAAAAATAGCGCAGGTGATGATAATTAAGCCAATCCATGGGTTTTTATGAGTTAGGTTTATACTAACTGATCATTAGAAACACAGTATTAGTCGAATCCGATTTTTGCCGCTAATATGGCTGGCGTAGGACGTTTTGAGTGATCGCTCCTCTGGCGGTCACGGCGAAGCGGACAACAATTACCCTCCCCAAAAAACATGCAGCTCACCATCAATAATCTTAATCTCCCCGTCGGCAGTTCGCTGGATTCTTTGGTCGAAAATCACCTCACCGCGCTCTCTCAGCAGGTGCATATTGATGAGGCTAAAGTTGTGATCGAACGGCGTATTGAAGCTTCGCCACCTTATCGCGTTCACCTCCACATCGCTGTCCCTGGCCCGGACCTCCACACGGAACGTGTCGCCTTTACGCCGATTCACGCCCTCACGTTGGCGCTCAAGGAGATCAAATCCAAAATACAGGCGCGCAGGACGATCCATTTGGCTCGTGTGAAAGCCCGGCGAACATCCTGTTCCCGCGTCGGTAGCTTCGGTTCCCATTAGCCCCAAAAGCCGCTCAGTGTGTCGCTGATTGCTTACGACACGCCGAGTGTTGCTGGTTATGTGCACCCTCTAAATTTCATAACTAATTAAAAATGAATATTTTCTGGTTAATTAGGCCTCGGGTGGGGGCGATCCGCTCAACGGATAGAGGCCGGTCGCCGACCTGGCCTTGTTCGGTTCCGTCGCCTCGGCGCACACCTTCACAAAAAGCATGCGATCGGCAGATGCCTGATTTAGCCGAAAAAACGACCTCAGTTGCCGTCATGAAGTCTGTGCAGTCATAAAGTGATGAAAAACCGTAAAAATTTAATCCCTAAAGAACTCATTCAGTACCTGCGCGCCTTACCCGATGGCCCTGCCCCCACCACCAACTCCTACGTGGCCAAGGGCGCCGATTTGGTTAGCACCGAAGCAATCCTTACGCTCCGAGAGATGCTGCCGGATATCCGTAAAAAGCTTTATCAGGTGCAAGCGCCCACCGCTTTTGTCCAAAGCGTGGAGTTGTTGGCCATTTATTTTGAAGAGACGCTGGGCTCACCCGCCTCCGTTTGGCCCGCTCGCCAGCAGACCGCCTTCGCGCTTCTGTATTTTTTAAAGGGTTACGATCGAATCCCGGACTCGATTCCAGAAATCGGCTATGTGGATGACGCCGCAGTGGTCAACCAAGTGATCGAAAACAACAGGCAATGCCTGCGCGAGCACTGGGCTCATCGTAATTGGGCGTGGCCCTCCATGGTCTAGGTGGGTCGACATTCCGCTGGATGGGCAACGGGCTCGGGGTGGACCGCGTCCATTTTAGGCCTGGGGTGCTTACTCGACGACCTTGGGTACCACGATCATGTGGTCGCGCTGGGCAGGAGCGTTGCGCAGCGCGTCCTCAACGGACAATCCGGGTTGAGCAACGTCGTCGGCCCAGACGTTGTAAATTGGGAACGCGTGGGCCGTCGGCTCGACGCCGGTCACGTCGACCTGGCTGAGCTTTTCGATGTTCGCCAGCACGTCCACGAGTTGGGCGGAGAACTTGAGTTTCTCCTCCGGCGTGAGGGCAAGGCGGGCCAGTTGCGCGATGCGGTCGATGTTGAGTTCAGCGGGAGCGGACATGGGAAGACAGTAGCGAGTCGGTCGTAGCGGGTAGCGAGTAAAAAGGGGGTGACGTGCGGCCTGTAGAGGGGAAGACAGTAGCGAGTCGGTCGTAGCGGGTAGCGAGTAGTCGGATTTTCGGGCAGGTTTGGTATGCTCGCTACTCACTACCCGCTACTCGCTACTTCCGAATCTGGTAGGGCGTGATTTTGAGCAACTCGGCCTGAATCTGGGTGAAGACGGCATTCACTTCATCGTCGGTGAGCGTGCGTTCGGCAGCACGGAAGACCAATGAATAGGCCAAACTCTTGGTGCCTTCAGGCAGGCCTTTGCCTTGGTAAACATCGAAAACATGCACCGCTTCCAGCGCGAAGGCCGTACCCACGGCGGCACGGGCCACCTTGGTGAGGGCTTTTTGCACTTCAGCGGAGCTCGTTGCTTCCGGCACCACCAACGCAAGGTCGCGCAGCGCGGCCGGCTGTAAACCGAAGGGTTTGTAACTGCGGCGCTCGGCCTCCGCGCTGACCTTTTCGGACACGATGGCAAAAAAGCCTGCGTAGACTTTGCCCGTGATTCCGAGGGATTTGAGGTGGGCAAGGCTCACCAAGCCGAAGGTGGACGTCCACCCGTGTTTGATGTCGCCGGCGGTGGCCGCGTGGCCTTCTTGCCAGCCGTGGGCGGGCACGGGAACCAGCGAGGTGGGCTGACGCTCCAGCTCGATACCCGCCAGCGCGCAGATCGTGGCCGTGTGGCGTTTGGCGGTGTAGAAGTCGGCGGTTTCGCGGGTGCGCCAGGTGCGTTCGCCGGTGTCTTCAGCGATGATGAAGGCGGCGGCAACGCATTCAGAAAGTTGACCATTGCGCTCAATAAAAACTCGGCCGGTCTCGAAAAACTGCGAGGCAGCCACACCGCGCGATTGGTTGAGTTTGAGGGTTTCCAACAGGCCGCTCACCAGAGTGGGGCGCAGGTGCGATTGGTCCTCAACGAAGGGATTGGCCAACGCGAGGTCGGCGACCGCCTCAGTGGTCGCCCACGCCGCGAGCTCTTTACCTGGGCGCAGCGTGTAGTTAACCGCTTCGTTGAAACCTTGCCCCACGAGGGCGTCGGTCACGCGGCGGTTAAACAGCACGATCGGGTCGTCGTTGCCCACCAAGCCGGGCGCGGTGATGACGCTGCTAGGGATTTTTTCGGTGCCGTAGAGGCGCACCACTTCCTCGACCAGGTCGATCGGGCGGTCGAGGTCGTCGCGCCAGCTCGGCACGGAGAACGTCCACCTCAGGCCGCCGTCCTCGCTTTGCTCTTCGCGCACGAGGGAAAGCTCCAGGGATTCGAGCGAGGTTTTGATGATCTCGGCGGGAATCTCGAAGCCGAGTTTGGCGTTAATAAAAGCCGGGGTGACGGTGATCTCACGCTCCCAGGGCTGGTCGCCGCCGACGCGGTGGATGGGGCCGGCGACTTGGCCGCCGGCGTGGGCGAGAATCAGGTCGATGTAGCGGTGGGCGGCTTCGTCGAGCGAGTGCACATCAACGCCGCGCTCGTAGCGGTACGACGAATCGGAGCCGAGGCCAAGGCGCTTGGCGGTGGCGCGCACCGATTGGCGTTTGAAGTTGGCGACTTCGAGTATCAGGTCGGTGGTGACGTCGCTGACTCCGGCCTCGGCCGAGCCCATGATGCCGGCGATGACCACGGGTTTGTGGGCGTCGGCGATGACGAGCATGGGCGAGCCCAGTTCGCGCGTTTTACCATCGAGGGTGGTGATTTTTTCCCCCTCGGTGGCGGAGCGCACGATGAGCTCGGCCCCGGCGAGTTTGTGGGCGTCGAAGGCGTGCACGGGCTGGCCGTATTCGAGCATCACGTAGTTGCCGATATCGACCACGTTGTTGATCGGGCGCAGGCCGACGGCCGAGAGGCGCTGCTGCATCCACTCGGGCGACGGGCCGACGTTGACGCCGGTGATCACCGTTGCCGTGTAGAGCGGGCAGCAGGTCGGGTTGTCGACGCGGATAGATTTTAACAGGTCGGTGCGGTGCGAGGCGCCGATCGAGGCGGGCGTGAAACTGACCTCGGGGTAACGCAGTTCTTTTTTGAACCAAGCAGCGAGTTCGCGGGCGACGCCGAGGTGTGAAAGGCAGTCGGGTCGGTTAGGCGTGATCTCGATGTCAAAAACCGTGTCGCCGGTCGGAAGCGCGTCGTTGATCGGGGTGCCGGCGGGAAGTCCGCCGTTGAGCAGCAGCAGGCCGTGGGCCTCGTGGGAGAGCGTGAGCTCCTTGGCCGAGCACATCATGCCCGAGGAGGCCTGACCGCGGACCTTGGCCTCTTTGATGACGAAGTCACCGGGGAGGACGGCGCCTGGAAGGGCAACGGGCACGCTGTTGCCGACGTCGCAGTTGGGCGCGCCGCAGACGATGGTGCGCACGCCGCCATGGGCTGCGCCGACATCGACGGTGCACACCGAGAGCTTGTCGGCGTTGGGGTGTTTGTCGCGGGTGAGGATGTGGCCAACGACGACGTTGTTAAACGCTGGGGCACCGGTGCGAATGACCTGTTCCACCTCGAAGCCGAGGAAGGTGATGGCGCGCGAAATGTCCTCGGCGGACACACCGGTGAGATCGACGTAGGACTGGAGCCAGTTGAGGGAAACTTTCATGGGCGGAGTGGCGAAGGAGGCAGAGTGTTCGGATGCGGAGTTATTACACAGAGGTCACGAGAGGTGGCACAGAGGGCACGGAGTGAGGCCGTTTTTTTTAATGCACTTAAAGATAAGCTCCGTGCCCTCTGTGAATCCTCTCGTGCCCTCTGTGTAACTCGCCGTGTTTTTTCGTCTTGGTTTAGGCGAATTGGCGCAGGAAGCGCGCGTCGTTTTGGTAGAAATAGCGGATGTCATCGATGCCGTAGAGCAGCATGGCGAGACGCTCCAGACCCATGCCGAAGGCGTAGCCGCTCCAGACCTCAGGGTCGTAGCCGACGTCTTTAAACACGATCGGGTCGACCATGCCGCAGCCGCCGATCTCGATCCATTCCTTGTTCACCTTGGGTAGGTGGCGGGCGGACAGGTCCACCTCGAAGCTGGGTTCGGTGTAACCGAAATAGTGGGGGCGGAAACGGGTCTTGGTGTCTTTGCCGAGCAGCGAGGCGAAGATGTAATCGAGCAGCGCCTTGAGGTCGCGCACGGTGACGTTTTTGTCGACGTAGAGGCACTCAAGCTGGTGGAAGTTGGCCGAGTGGGTGGCGTCGGTGGTGTCGCGGCGATAAACGCGGCCCGGTGAGACGATG
>JBILJE010000340.1:0-3155 GCA_044377395.1 Rariglobus sp.
CCCAAGAACCCGATTGATTAAGCTCATCTTGAGCGCGACTAAGTATCCGCCTCCAAGCGCGAACGCCCCGCCCGGAATTCGGGCAGGGGGCGATGCACCGGAATACTTGCGCAACGCGCCGCATGCGCTTTGCCTGACGCCCCATGACCGCCCCAGCCCCCACGCCCGCCTCAGCCGCCCGCCCGTGGGATCTCGGCCGGTGGATTGCCGTGGGCGTGCTCGTGTGCAGCGGCGTGGCGTTTTGGCCCATCACCCGTTGGCTGGCGCAGGAGGTCGCCGGAAGCGCCCAGATACGCCAGTCTTTCGTGCTGCTGGGAGCGGCCACCGGCTTGGTGATCTGGCAACACCTGCGCGAATGGCGGCTGGTGTTGGAGGTGAGCAACCGCGCGCTGCTCCTGCTCGTTTCCTCGTACCTGTGCGTGGTCTCTGCGTGGTGGTTAACCCAACCGCTACTCGCGCTTCCAGCCTTCGTTTTGGGTTTGGCCGGCTGCCTGCACGTGGTCGCAGGTGGGGACGCCTCGCGATTTCTCCGTCCGTTGTTCACCGGCTTCATCGCCTGCCTCGGTGTCATTCTGCTGTTTCCTGTGCTCGACTGGCCGTTGCGGCAGATGGCTGGCATGAACGCCGCGCGCCTCCTGCAAGGCATCGGTTTCACTCCGCAACTTTCGGTCATCCTGCAACCCGCCCCCAAGCTCCTGCTCAACACCGGGCGCAACCTTTTCGAGGTCGCCACGGAGTGCAACGGCTTCGGCCTGATCACCAGTGGCGCGGTGCTCGCGGTGTTGGCGGCCGGCATCGCCGGGCGGCGGGCGGGCGCGCTGCTCTGGTTGGTTCCATTGGCCTTGGCGCTGGGCTTCGGTTTTAACCTCCTGCGCATCCTGATCATTTGCGTATTGGCCCCGGTTTTTCCGCAACACTACCACGCGCTGCATGAGACCGCCGGGGTGCTCATGCTGTGGACCGGCCTCGGTCTGGTTGGTTGGCTCGCGTGGCGTCCACCGGTGGTCGCCCGCACGGTCTCGGCGAAACCGGTAACTCAATCCCCTGATTTTTAACCACTAATGAACACTAATATTCACTAAGTTCCGGAAAACCCGATTAGTGCCCATTAGTAACGTAACGCAGGATTCCAGCCTGTATTTGCCAATTAGGCAGACTGGAAGTCTGCGCTACTTTTTAATCCTGCCGCCCACACCTTCTCATGTCGCCTCCGCGTCCCTCGATTCCGCCCATCCTGCGCCGCTTTAGCCGCACCAGTCTGCTCGGCTTGATGCTGCTGAGCGCCTGCGCCCAGCCGCCGCTTTACGGGCCGCCGGAGCGCGCTGGCACGTTGCCCAAAATCCTGCTTGAGGCGAGCGGCCTGGCCCCCTCGTACCGCGACCCCAAACTGCTCTGGGCCCACAACGACAGCGGCAGCCAGCCCGTGCTTTGCGCGCTGGAGCCCAACGGCACCCGTCGCGGCGACCTGCGTATCCAGGGTTTGGCCACCCGCGACTGGGAAGACCTCGCTTCCTTTGAACTCGACGGTCGCTCCTGGTTGTTAATCGCCGACACCGGTGACAACGATTCCCACCGCACCGATTGTGCGCTTTACGTGATCGCCGAACCCGATCCGGCGCAGCTCTCGCCCGACCAAGAAACCACGGCCCAAGTCGCCTGGAAAATTCCTGTGCGTTACCTCGACGGCCCGCGCGACTGCGAAGCGGTGGCCGTGGACGCCCGCGCCGGCTTGGTTTACCTGCTGGCCAAACGCACCTCGCCGCACGGGCTCTACACGTTGCCGCTGCGCCAGCCCTCCGATGGTGTTTTGCCTGCGGCGATGCCGGTGGCGCAACTTCCCGAAAGCCACTTCCCGCAGCCCTCCGGCACCCAGCACCTGTTGCCCATCCCGACCGGGCGCTATCGGGCGCAACCCACCGGCATGGATTTCGCCGTCGATGGCACGGCGGCGGTGGTTCTAACATACGGCGACGTGTTATTGTTTAACCGCAAGCCGTCCGAGCGCTGGGCCGATGCGCTTCGGCGCGCGCCGGTGGTCTTGCAGCCGCACGGTTTGGTGCAGGCCGAGGCAGTGGCGTTCGGCGCCGACGGCAAAACGATCTACGTGACCTCGGAACGCGAAGGCAGCGCAATCATGCGCTACCGGGCGACTGCACCTTGAGCTCACGCTCAAGGCCACGGGGAGTGTGTCTGCGAAGCGTATATCTGCGAAGCGTGTGTTCGCGAGGCGTGTGGCTGCGAGGCGTGTCCGCGAAGCGTGTGGCCTTGAGCGTGAGCTCAAGGATTCCGGAGACCTCAACTTGTACGCTAAATCGCCGCCCCGCGTTGACGCACCGCTTCGAATAACGTAATAATCGTCGCCATCGCTACGTTGAGCGAATCCGCCTGGCCCGCCATCGGGATAACCACCCGCGCATCCGCCTCTTTTAGCCAGTAGTCGCTCAGCCCGTATTGCTCGCTGCCCATCACGATCGCCAGCGGCCCGCGCAGGTCGGTGTTGGTATAAAAATCGGTCGCCGCAGGCGTCGTCGCCACCGAGCGAATCTGGTTTGCGCGCAGCCATTCGCGCACCTCCGCACTGCTGGCGATCACCACCGGCACGGAAAACAACACGCCGGTCGAGGCGCGCACCACGTTGGGATTAAACAGATCCGTCACCGGATCGCAGACGATGAGCGCGTCTACGCCCGCCGCGTCCGCACTGCGTAAAATGGTGCCGAGGTTACCCGGTTTTTCGATCGCCTCAACGACCAGTAAAAAAGGCGCTTTTCCCGCCGCCGGAGCCGGGATGTCGGCCAGCCCGCGCCGCCATTGAGGAGCAACCGCAAGCAGGCCGTCGGGGCGCTCGCGGTAGGCGACCTTGGCAAACGCCTCCTTGGACAACTCAAATACCTGAGCCCCGGCCGCCTGCGCCTGGGCTATGAGCGCCGGCTCGTTTTCTCCCAAATACCATTCAGGGGAAATATAGAGCTCGGTGAGCGTGATTTTTTTCTCCAGCGCGCGGCGGATTTGGCGGTAACCCTCGACGAGGAAAACCCCCGCTTCGTCGCGCGGACGGCGGTCGCGCAGTTTTACGAGCTGCTTGATGCGCGGATTCTGGAGGCTGGAGATTTTTTCGGTTGGTGTGCCCACGGACCACACGGAACACACAGAAA
>JBILJE010000341.1:0-3140 GCA_044377395.1 Rariglobus sp.
TAACTTTTTAAAACATGCACCGCCGCGAATTCCTCCGCACCACCGCCCTCGCCGCCGCCACCGCCGTGATCGCCCGTCGCCTCGGCGCGGCGCCCGCCCCTGGGGAGCCGACCTTCGCCACCTCGCCCTCGACGACGGTCACGGCGGACGGCGTGCGTTGGGACAAAGCGCCCTGCCGGTTCTGCGGCACCGGCTGCCATGTGCGCGTCGGCGTGAAGGACGGGCGCGTCGTCGCCATTCAGGGCGATCCGCTGGCCGAGGTGAACAAAGGCCTGCTCTGCATGAAGGGCTACCATGTCGGCGGCATTCTTTACGGCAAAGACCGGCTCACCACCCCGCAGCTGCGCCGCAACGGGCGACTCGAAGATATTAGCTGGGAGGAGGCCATCGACATCATGGCCCGGCGTGTGATGAAAAACCCCGCCGGCTTCGGCTTCTACGGCAGCGGCCAGTGGACGATTCCTGAGGGTTACGCGGCGCAGAAGTTAATGAAGGCCGGTCTTGCCAACAACCACCTCGAGCCCAACGCCCGCCTGTGTATGGCCTCCGCGGTTACCGGCTACCTCTCCGTTTACGGGGTGGACGAGCCGGCCGGCTGTTACGACGACCTGGATACGGCCGACGTGGTCATCCTGTGGGGCAACAACCCGGCCGAGATGCACCCGGTGCTCTTTTCGCGGATCATCGACCGGCGCACCCGCGGCGAGACGGTCATGCTCATCGACATGGGCACGCGCCGCACCCGCACCACCGAATACGCGGACCATTACCTCGAGTTCCGCCCCCAGACCGACCTGGCCATCGCCAACGGCATCGCCCACCTGCTGCTCGCCAACGGCACCTGGAACCAGGCGTTCGTGGAAAAACACTGTAACTTCCGCCAGGATACCGCGCCGGTCTCGCTCAACGGCCAGCCGATGACCTTCGAGGCTTACCGCGAGGCGCTCGCTCTTTATACTCCAGCCTATGTGGCAAAACTCTCCGGTGTGCCCGAGGAAAAGATCCGCCTGCTGGGCGAGCTCTTCGGACGGCGCGATCTGCGTATCACCAGCCTCTGGTGCATGGGCATGAACCAGCACACTCGCGGCACCGCGATCAACCGGTTGGTCCACGGCATCCACCTGCTCTCCGGCCACTGGGGCCGCCCCGGCGACGCGCCCACCTCGCTCACCGGCCAACCCTCCGCCTGCGGCACCGCCCGCGAGGTCGGCACCCTGTGCCACGCTCTGCCCGGCGGCCTGCTCGTCGCCAACCCTGAACACCGCGCCGAGTGCGAGGAGCTCTGGCACGTGCCCGCCGGCCGCATCAACCCCAAGCCCGGCTACCACACCATCCAGCTCTGGGAGAAATTCTGCACGCCCACCGACAAGGGCGGCGACATCGACACCATCTTGGTCCAGGTCACCAACCCCGGCCAGACCCTACCCGACCTCGCCCGCACTTTTAACGGCAAGGCAGGCCTCGCCGACAAATTCCTCATCGTCTCCGACGTCTATCCCACCGCCACCACCGCGCTCGCCGACCTGATCCTGCCCGCCGCCCTCTGGGTCGAGAAAAACGGCATTGTGGGCAATTCCGAGCGCCGCACCCAGCAGTGGTTCAAGCAGGTCGAGCCCCCCGGCCAGGCCCGCCCCGACGCCTGGATGACGATCGCCCTCGCCCGCCGCCTCTTCGAGCTCGGCCACCCCGGCATGAAGGACAAGGACGGGAAATTCATCTTCACGTTCAAGGACACCGCCGGCCAGGAGGTGCCCGCTTGGGAGTTCGCCCGCTACTACGAGATGAACACCGACCGCGCGCTGTTTGAGGAGTATCGGCGTTTCAGTTACCACAAACACAAGCACCTCGCTCCCTACGACGAGTTGGTCAAAGCCCGCGGCCTGCGCTGGCCAGTGGTCGAACAGGCCGACGGCACGTTCAAGGAAACCCGCTTCCGCTTCATGGAGTTCAGCGACCCGTTCGTCAAAAAAGGCGCCGGTATCCAATTCTACCATTCAGTTACCAAGGACGACCGGGCGCTCATCTGGTTCAACCCCTACGAACCGGCCGCCGAGGAGCCGGATAACGATTACCCGTTCTGGCTGTGCACCGGCCGCGTGATCGAACACTGGCACAGCGGCACGATGACGATGCGCGTGCCCCAGTTGCGCGGGTCGATGCCCAACGCCTACGTCGAACTCAACCCCGCCGATGCGGTGGCGGCCAGCCTAGCCAACGGCGATGTTGCCATATTGGAAACCCGCCGCGGGCGTCTTGAGCTGCCGGTCTGGCTCAATGGCCGCAGCCACCCCCCGCGCGGCTCGGTGTTCGTGCCGTTTTTTGATCAGAATTTCCTGATCAACAATATCACCCTCGGTGCGGTCGACCCGCTCTCCAAAGAGCCCGACTACAAAAAATGTGCCGTGCGCATCCTACGCCGCGCCTAAGCTTCACGCCCAAACCCGTGAAACCGGAAAAACCCAAGTCCTCCCTTCCCTCGCTCGGTCGCAAGCTCGCGGTTGTCGCCGCCGTCGTGGCGTTCACCACCGGCCTGAGCGGCTATTTTATGGGCCTGCGCCAGACTGACCGCGCGGCCGAACTCCGCCGTAACGCCGGCAATGAAACGCAAACCTCAAACTTAAAACCGTCCCCTGCGCCCGACACCACCCCCGCAGCCCCAAACTACGCGGAGCTTCGCGACCGCTCCCGGCAGCCCAACGCCGTCTGGAAAAGCGAACTGGCGCAACTGCCGCCCGCCCCCGCCTACACCGGTTCCAGCGCGCCGCTCAGCGCAGAAGAGTTAACCGCCCTGATCGCCCGCCGCGAATCGCGCCGCGCCTTCGCCGGCGCCCCGCCCACCGTCCCGCATCCCATCGACCAGCACGCCTCGACGTCATGCCTCGCCTGCCACGGCCAGCCGACGCGGATCGGCAAAATCGACGTCCCTCAAATCAGCCATCCGGCCTACACCAACTGCATCCAATGCCACGCGCCATCCAGCGGCCCCGGTCCTGCGCTCGCCACGCCGCCCGCCGCGCTGGCCACGCCGGTGTTAGCCAACAGCTTCGTCGGGCAACCCGTGACGCGCGGCGGCACCCGGGCCTTCGCGGGCGCGCCGCCGACTATCCCCCACCCCACGGCCATGCGGGAAAACTGCCTCA
>JBILJE010000342.1:0-3127 GCA_044377395.1 Rariglobus sp.
AGGGTGTTCGCATAGAGCGTGGGTCTGAAGCGTAAGGTTTCTTCCTAAGTAACGTACGACGCGGGCGTCAGGCTGACCGTCACGATGAGATTGCCAGCCAAGTGCCGGCAATGGCGAGCAGCTCGACTAGCGTGAATGCGGCCCTACAGCGGCGGGACGGGGCGAGTAGGTGAAAGCGGGCAGGCATGATGTCGAAAGGATGTAGGGGAATTCGGAAAAGCCTGCTAACTTGAGTCGATACTCAGGCTGGAGGGTGCCGGCGTCAAATATTAAAGCAAACGCTTGTTTGTGCTGGGGTAAGTATTCGCCGGATGCAAGGGGCATCGAAGTGGGGCTGGTGTGTGTGATATTTGAAACTCTTGTGAATACGGGTCATGAGCCGGGCATGTCCTTGGGTTTGGGTACGGCGTTCGAGGCAGGAGTGGAGTCATTCAAGCGCTTGTATTTACTGTTGACAGTCATGGTGAGACGTTAATGATTGCAAGCGCAGTCAGTTCTGCGCGCCTATCTCGGACTTTTCTTTCGCATCGGTGCTTTTTCACCCCTGTGTGATTTGAAGGAAAGAAGATTGGTTAGTTAACCCCGCTGAGTTGCTACTTATATTTTATGAAAATCCCTCATTCCGAGTTTCTCCTCACCGACGAGGATTGGATGTTTGAACGCCTTGAACGCTGGATAATCGTGCTGCGCGCTGCGCTTCATGGCGCGCGCCAACCGCTGCAGGTGGAGATATCCCGGGTCCGCTCCGAGGTCGAGCGACCCTTCTCCGCTCCCAAAAACTTTGAACCCATCGCGATCGGCGCGGAGTGGGGGCAGACGTGGGATTATGCGTGGCTGCGTTTCATCGGCGCGATCCCGGCCGACTGGAAGGGCCAGCCGGTCGATGCGTTGATCGACTTGGAAGGCGAGGTTAGCGTATTCACACTCTCGGGCGAAATCACCCGGCGTCTGACCTGGGGCAGCGCGTTCGGCGTGCCCTGCCAGGTCGAGGACATCGCGCTTACGCCGGCTTGTGACGGGGGGGAGCCCATCACGGTGCTCGTGCAGGCGTGGGCGAGCAGCATCGTCGGCGTGGACCAACCCGCCGATCCGCTTCCTGACGATCCGCTTAAGGACGGCTTTCACCGGGCGCGCATCAAGACCGCCCACCTCGCGGTTGCCCGCCCCGAGGCCAAGCGCCTGCTGTGGGATGCGGAGGTGGTGCTCGGCCTGGCCCGCGAGATGCCCGCATTCAGCGCGCGCCGGGCGAAGGCGCTGCAGGCGATGATGGACGCGTGCATCCTCTGGCAGGACAATCCCGAGCGTTCGATGGTCGCCCGCGCACGCCTTCAGCCTGAGCTGGCCCGCCCGGCGACGTCCTCAAGCGTAGAGGCTGTTGCGGTTGGCCATGCTCACATCGATACCGGCTGGCTGTGGCGCGTGGACGACTCGATTGGAAAATGTGCCCGTACGTTTGCCAGCCAGATGGAGCTGATTGAGAAATATCCGACCTATCGGTTCGGGGCGTCCTCAGCGCAGCACTACGCCTTCGTTAAAGAGCACCACCCCGACCTGCACCGTCGCATCCAAGCCGCTGTAAAAGCCGGTCGATGGGAATTGCAAGGCGGTATGTGGATCGAGCCGGACACCAACCTGCCCTCAGGCGAGGCATTGATCCGTCAGTTGCTGTATGGCCAGCAGTTCTTCCGGCGCGAGTTTGGCCAAGAATGCACGGTGGCATGGCTACCCGACGTGTTCGGTTTGAGCGCGGCTCTTCCGCAGATCCTTGCCCGGTCGGGCATCCGGTACCTGCTGACCAAGAAACCGCATTGGGGCCGTACCAACCGCTACCCGGACACTGCTTTCCGCTGGGCAGGACACGACGGGTCGGAGATCATCGCTCACCTGCTGCCGCAGGCGCGCGACTACAATGGTTTGATGCGCGTGCAGGACATGGTGGCCGCTGAGCGCGGCTTTGCCGAAAAGGCGCGGTTTGACCGCTTCGTCTATACCGTGGGCATTGGCGACGGCGGCGGCGGTCCTTCCGAGCTACACGTAGAGCGCGCGCTGCGCCTGGCCTCGCTTGAAGGCGTACCGCGGGTGCGCTTTGGTGCATCCGACGAGGTTTTTGCCCAGTTCGAGGCCGGCCGCGACCAGCTCAAGCGGCGGCGCGGCGACCTTTATGTGGAAGGCCATCGCGGTACTTACACCACCCAAGCCCGGCTTAAACGCGACAATCGCAAGCTCGAGATCCTGCTGGGCCAGATCGAGCAGCTCTACTGTTATCTGCCGACTGTGCAGTATCCGGGCCAGCACTTCGCCCGGCTTTGGCAGACCGTGCTCCTGCACCAATTTCACGACATCCTGCCTGGATCCGGTATCCGTCGCGTGATTGAGGACGCGGAGGCGGGCAACACGCAGGTTTATGCCGAACTGGCCGACCTGCAGACCCGTTTCGCCGACGGCCTGCCCGCCCGTGCGGGGACCCTTTCGCTGCTCAACACCCTCGGTCATCCGTGGACCGGATCGGTCACATCCGATTCACTGCTGGTGAGGGCGGATGGGCGGCCGGCTGGTTCCGCTCAACGCGAGCCCGATGGGCGCGTGATCACCCAGGTTACGCTACCGGCCCTGTGCTTTACTCCGCTCGTGGCTTCCGCAGTCGCCGCCGAACCGGTTCGCCCGCTGCTTGAGCCGGTTTTGGAGAACGAGCACCTGCGGTGCGCGTTCAACGCCGCCGGAGAGCTGGTCTCGGTTTTCGACAAGCACGCGGGACGCGAGTGCTTCGCGCCTGGCGCGCCCGGCAATCGCCTTTCCCTTTACGTTGACCGCCCGATCGACTGGGACGCGTGGGACATCGACCCGCTTTACCGACAGGAATGCGTGGCCACCGCCGAGTCGGCGGGTCCGTGGTTGGGCTGGGCCGGTCCCGCCCGCAGCGTGCTGGTCTTCACCCTTCGTATCGGCGGGTCCACGCTCACGCAGCGATGCGTGCTCGCGGCCGACGCCCGCCGGGTAGATTTCGAGACCGAGGTCGTCTGGTCGGAGCGCCACAAAATGCTGCGCGTCGGCTTCGCTTATCCCGGTCTGGGCACCGTATCGCGCTGCGAAATCCAGCATGGCTTCTTCGATCGGCCGACTCATCAGA
>JBILJE010000343.1:0-3114 GCA_044377395.1 Rariglobus sp.
TTCTGCCCAACCACCTGCTGCCCGACCAAGCCGGCGAATTCGCCCGCCGCGGAATCACCGATCGCGATCTGCAACTGCGCTCCATGATCGTGCGTAAACTCACCCCGCTCACCATCGAGTGCGTCGTGCGCGGCTACTTGGTCGGCAGCGGCTGGTCTGCCTACCAAAAAACAGGCGAGGTCTGCGGCCACCGCCTGCCCCTCGGCCTCCGCCAAGCCGACAAGTTGCCCCAGCCCCTCTTCACTCCCACCACCAAGGCGCCCAAGGGCCAGCACGACGAGGCCATCAATGACGCCCAGGGCGCCGCCGCCGTCGGTGCCGCGTTGTACGAAAAGGTCAAAGCCACCAGCCTCGCCTTGTATCAGCTCGGCCATGACCGCGCCCGCGCTGCCGGCATGATTTTGGCCGACACCAAGTTCGAGTTCGGAACCGACGCCGTCGGCAACCTCATCCTGATCGACGAGGTGCTCACCCCCGACTCCTCCCGCTACTGGCCGGCCGATGGCTACCGCGTCGATTGCTCGCCTCCCAGCTACGACAAGCAGTTCGTACGCGACCACCTGCTCGCCATCAAGTGGAACCAGACTCCGCCCGCCCCCACCCTTCCCCCCGAGGTGATTGAGCGCACCCAGGAAAAATACCTCGCCGCCCTAAAAAACCTCCTCGGTTAACACCCACTGCGGTTAAGCCAGCCGCCTTCTTCGACCAGGCCAACCCTCCTCCCCCCCCTACCATGCCGACAAAATCACCCCTCATTTTCATCGGTACCGACAGCGGCGCCACCACCTCAAAAACCGGCGGCGTCTGGTCCGATGGTTCGCCTATATCGACCCGACTGCGCCAGAGCTCGACAAACTCGCAGGACGGGACCGCCACAGTGATCAAGGGCTGGGTCGAGGGCGTGGAGGGATTCCTTGCCGACAACAAGCTGGGCTGGGACCAAATCGCCGGTGTCGGCCTGGCGTTGCCCGGACCTTATCAGAGCTACGGGGTAATGGACCGTTCGGCCAATTTACCTGCCTCATTCACCGGCTGGAATTTCTTCGCTGACTACTCCGCCGCCCTCGCCCAAAAGGCCGGGCGCACCCTGCCCCTCGTCGTGGGCAACGACGGTGATCTGGGCGGCGTCGGTGAAGCCGCCCGAGTACGCGGCGACCAAAAAGCCGCCGTCGTCCTGCTCGCCCCCGGGTCGGGCCTCGGCACCGCTTACATCGACGCTCGCGGCCTGCCGCTTTCCGGCGACCACCTCGCAGGCATGGAGGCCGGCCATATTCCAGCGCCGCTGCACCTACTTGGACCAAAACTGGCCGCAGCAGCCCCGTTCCGCTGCGGCTGTGGCCGCGACTGGGGTTGTATCGAAGCTTACACGACAATCTCCGGCTTGCCCCAGTACCTCGATCTGCTGCTGCCCACCTTCCCCGGACACCCGTTCGCCGCATCCAGCGACAGCCCCAAACACAAGGCCCTTTCTCTGCGCGGGCTCGCCCAAAAAGGGGATGCGCTGGCGCTGGAAATCTTCGATGTTCAGGCCCGCGCTCTGGGCCTTCACGTCGCCAATCTGGCGATGGCGCTCGATCCAGGCTTCGTCGTGATCGGCGGCGGGTTAATTGACCCCGAGAGCACCACGCCCGAATTCCGCGAGCGTTACCTCAACGGCATCCGCCGGGCCGCAGAACCCTACCTGTTTCCATCCCAGCGCCGCTGCATGAAAATCACCGCCGCATCGCTCGGTGAGCTCTCGCAGGCAATCGGCGCGGCCTTGACCGCGCTCTATACCGCTCAGGCCGCCCAGTAAAACCCTGAGCTCACGCGCAAGGCCACGGGGAGGGCGAGTTCAACTACCCAGACGTGGCCCTGAGCGTGAGCTCAGGGGGCCACGCCCCACCTTGATCGCGAAAGGGATTAAAAACCCTTAATGCGGAACAGGCTGGTGACGCTCTCGTTGTTGTTAATGCGCACGATGGCGTCGGCCATGAGGCTGGCGATGCTCAGCACCCGGATGGGCAAACCGCGGGTGTCGACGGGCACCGAGTTGGTGGTGATGAGCTCGTCGATGTGACCCAGCGCCAGGCGCTCGTAGGCAATCGGACTGAGCAGGGCGTGGCTGACAGCGGCGCGCACGCTGATGGCCCCGCTGGCACGCATGATCTTGGCGGCATTGGCGAGAGTGCCGGCCGACTCGGTGATGTCGTCGACCAACAGCACGTCCTTGCCGGCGACATCGCCGACGACGTTGACCGTCTCGACGGTGGTGGCGTTGGTGCGCTTCTTCCAGACCATGCCCAACTGAGCACCCAAAATTCCGGCGTAGGCGGCGGCCATCTTCATGCCGCCAACATCGGGGGAAACCACGACCATGTTATCGGCCTTAAACTGTTCGAGATACTTAAAGAAAACCGGCGAGGCGAAAAGGTGGTCCACCGGGATGTCGAAGAAGCCCTGAATCTGCTGCGAGTGCAGATCCATTGTCAGGATACGATTGGCACCGGCGGCGACGAGCAGGTTGGCAACAAGCTTGGCTGTGATCGGCACGCGGGGCTGGTCCTTGCGATCCTGGCGGGCGTAACCGTAGAACGGCATGACCGCGGTGATCCGGTGGGCCGAGGCGCGCTTGGCCGCGTCGATCATGATGAGCAACTCCATCAACGACTGGTTAGTCGGGGTGCAGGTAGGCTGGATGATGTAAACATCGTGGCCTCGCACGTTCTCGTTGATCTTCACGAACGACTCGCCGTCGGGAAAACTGGTCACCGTGGCTTCGCCCAACGGCATGCCGATGTGCTTGCAAATCTCCTCGGCAAGAGGGCGATTGGAGTTACCGGAAAATACCTTAAGGCGAGGCGCGTTCATGGATGAAAAGAATCGGAATGTGTCAGGAATGTTACGATGCGGAAGACTTTTTTAAGCCCGCAGCAGACTCAAGCGCATCGACGCGCTTAAACAGGTCGGGAATCTTTTTTCGCAAGACGTTGATGCGCTGCTCCAAATTATACGGAAGGCAGGGGGTTCCCTTTACGAAGCTGCCGGGATCCAGGTCGGAATTAATGCCGGTCTGGCCATCGGCTTTGCTACCCTTGCCGATGGTCAGGTGCCCGGCTAACCCCGCCTGCCCGC
>JBILJE010000345.1:0-3097 GCA_044377395.1 Rariglobus sp.
GCGCCTGTTCGCCTCCTTTTTTCCTTCCTCCTCGACTCCGTCCATCATCGAAACTCTCCACTCCAATCCCTCTCGCTGTCTCTCCCTTGCATCAAACCCTCCTCGCTAAAACAAAAGACCCTGGCCGGAGTGATCTCGGGCGCGGAAAGCAGAGCGGACGTCCCGTCCGCTTGTACCAATTCGCGTTCAATTTGGAGTTTACGGCATCATTGAGCTCACGCTCAAGGCCACATTTTTGTTAACACACTCCTGGTGGCCTTGAGCGTGAGCTCAAGGTGTCTGCCCAAAGGGGAGAGGGCGGGACAGGCAGACGGGAAGTCTGCGCTACTTTTGAACCGCGCAAATCACGCACAGCCCACCGCACCGGCATCGGTGAACCGCACCACCGCTCTCCCCTGCGCCCGCGACTCGGCCCGCGACACCGTGAAGCGCGCCTCCCAGTCATTCAGCGCCTCGCCATCCACCAACACCTGCGCCACCACCCACCCATCCCCCGCCGCCAAGCCTGCGCCCTCGCCGCCATCTGCGGCACATCCCGCCAAAACCCCGCCCTCGGCGTCCGCAAAATAGGTGTGCTTGGCCGCCCGCCCTTCGGGGTCCAGCCGGAAGCGCCCACGCGCTTCAAAGTACACCGCGAACACCTTTTCGAGCCGCTTGGCCTCGGGCGACATCAGGTCGTTGTCGCCGGCCACCGTCGCTTCGCCCGTCGCCAGCCGCGACACGGCGCTTTCCCAATCGCGCGCCATCACCTCCTGCAAAAACCCGAAAATCGCCGTGCGCACGAGGCGGCGGAAACCCACCGCATCGCGGGTGATGTCAAAGACCTGCGGACGCGCCGGTTTATCGCTCGCCAACTCTTCGGCCACGTAATCGGGATTCCGCAGCCGTTCCCATTCCTCCAGCAGGCTCGAATCGATACCACGGATCAGCTCGCGGAAATACGTTTCCATTTCCACGACCTCCTCGGTTTTGGCCGCATCGGGCACGGTCTGGGCGAGCACCTTCCACACCTGTGAAAGATGCCGCAGTAAAATGCCCTCGCCACGCTGCAAGCCGTATTCGCGCACATAGTCGGCAAACGACATGTAGCGCTCGTACATTTCGCGGGCGATGGACTTGGGGCGCACGTTCTCCTGGCCGATCCACGGGTGCACCGCGGCAAAGGCGTTGAACGTGTCGTACAAAAACTCGCGCAACGGCTTGGGGTGCTCGATCGCATCGAGTTTCTCCATGCGCTCCTCATAAGGCACGCCCTCGGCCTTCAGGCGCTCGACTTCCTCCCCCTTCAACTTGCTCACCTGCTGACGCAAAATCTGGTCGGGGTCCTCGACGATCGCCTCGCACAACGTAAGCACGTCGTAGGGATAATCCGGCGACTCGCGGTCCATCAGTTTCACCGTGTCGAGCAGGTAGAGCGACAACGCCTGGTGCAGCGAAAAATCCTCCTGCAGCGCGACGTTTACGCGCAGTTTTCGCCCCGACGGCTCGGGGGTGATCCACTCGACAATCTTGCGGTCGAGCAGCGCGCGGAACAGTTGAAACGCCCGCCGCCGCAGCGCGCGTTTCTTGAACGGCGTTTCGTGGCAGTCGGCGATGATCTGGCGCATCACCCGGCAGCCGTCTTCCGCGCGCCCCAGCACCAGCAACAGCATGCCGTGCGACACGTCGAAGCGCGACACCAGCGGCTCGGAGGGGGCGACCATGAGTTTCTCAAATGTCTTCGCGTCCCAACCCACTTCTCCCTCGGGCGCGCTGCGCTTGGCGGCCTTTTTCTTCTTCGGGTCACGCGCGGCTTTTTCCTCGGCGCGCTTGTTTTCAATCACGTGCTCGGGCGCCTGCACCACCACGTAACCCACCGTATCAAAGCCGCGCCGCCCTGCCCGTCCGGCGACCTGGCGGAAATCGCGCACGCTCAAAATCGCCGCCTTTTTGCCGTCGTATTTCCACAGCTGGGTGAACACCACGGTACGGATCGGCACGTTGATGCCCACGCCGAGGGTGTCGGTGCCACAGATGAGTTTTAACAGCCCCCGCTGCGCGAGTTGCTCCACCAAAATCCGGTATTTGGGCAACAGGCCGGCGTGGTGCACGCCGATGCCGTGACGCAGCCAGCGCTTCACTTCCTTGCCGTAGGGGCTGGTGAACCGCACGCCCTCCAACGCCTGGGCGATGGCGGCCTTCTCGTCCTTCGTGCAGACACTCAGGCTCATCAGGCTTTGCGCGGCTTCGGAGGCGGCGCGTTGGGTGAAATGCACCAGGTAAATCGGCGCGCGTTTGTCCTCCAAAAGCGCCGCCAGCCGCTCGGTGAGCGGGGTTTCCGAATACTCGAATTCCAGCGGCACCGGGCGCCGGTCGCTGCGTACCGTGACAGTCGGCGCAAAGGTGATCCGCGTGAGTTCTTTTTCGAAAAAATCGGTCGAGCCCAGCGTCGCCGACATGAGCAGGAAACGCGTCCACGGCATGAGCAGCAGAGGGGTTTGCCAGGCGTAGCCGCGGTCGGAGTCGGAGTAGTAGTGAAACTCGTCCATGATGACCGCCTTGATCGCCTGGGCGCGGGGGCCGCCGGCGAGGGTGAGGTTGGCCAAAATTTCGGCCGTGCAGCACAGGATCGGCGCGTGGGGGTTCACGCTGGCGTCGCCGGTCATCATGCCGACGTGGTCGGGGCCGAATTCGCGGCACAGGGATAAAAATTTCTCGTTCACCAGCGCCTTGATCGGGCAGGTGTAGACGGAGCGTTCACCCGCACACAGCGCCTTAAAACTGAAGGCGGCGGCGACCAGGGATTTGCCGGAACCTGTGGGGGTATTGAGGATGACGTTACGCCCGGCGAACAGTTCCAGGATGGCCTCCTCCTGTTCGCCGTAGAGCTCCAGCCCGCGCTCCTTGGTAGCGGTCAAGAAGCGGTCCAGCACCGCATCGGCATCCGGAAACCCGGTGAGAGGCGCAAGCGGAGCGACGGGGGCAGCAGCAGCGGAAGGAGACGACATAAGTTCCACAAGGAAGAGCGCCAGCCGCACTGACAAGCCCGAGTGCAAACGGCATCCAGATCCCAGGCACACTTGCGCTTGCTTAGCCAAATACCTCCTCGCAGTTTGCC
>JBILJE010000344.1:0-3097 GCA_044377395.1 Rariglobus sp.
GACGGACGCCCGCCTCTACGACAGGGCGCGAGAGCGCTTGGTGAAAACGGCCCGCAAGCAGGGGCTCAGTATCAAACAAAGTTACGAGCGGGTAGGCAGGCGTTTACTCATGGCGCAGAGCCGCTATGCCCATGCTGGCCAGAGGAAACGGGCCCGGGCGTGCACCCGCAAACTCCGGACCCATTTGGGCCGAGTGATCCGCGAGATCGAACGCCAACAATCACAGCCACAAGGTCTGCTCGGCAAGTTACTGGAGACAGCCAAACGCATTCATGCACAAGAGCGCGGCGAGGGGCAAAAAGTGTACAGTGTGCATGAGCCGAGGTGGCTGCATCGCCAAAGGTAAGGCCGGTAAAAAGTATGAGTTCGGCAACATGGTCAGCCTAGCCGCGACCAGCAAGGGCGGGTGGTTACTCGGAGCGTTGAGTTTATTGGGTAATCCCTATGACGGACACACCCTGGATGCGCAACTGGCTCAAGTGCGCCGGTTGGTCACCACGCATGCAGTAAAAGAAGGCCAAGTAGACAAGGGCTACCGGGGCAACAATCATCAGGGCACTGAGACGATCATCGTCGATAAACGCCGCCGGGGAACGATCCCCAAACGAGTTTGGAAATGGATGAAACGCCGCGCCGCCATCGAACCGACCATCGGGCACCTCAAGGCCGAACATCGATTGGAGCGCAATCGCCTCAAAGGCACGCAGGGCAATGCCATCAATGCCCTGCTCAGTGCCGCCGCCATGAACTTCCAGAAGCTACTCGGCTTCTTTTTGTGCCGTTTACTCCACTTCCTGCGTACGTTGTTCGTCCCGGCATCCCGGGATCAGTTTTTAGCGGTGATGTCGTAAGGTGTCTTTTTCAGGGCCGACTACATCAGTGAATATCAGTGCACATCAGTGGTAAACTTGGATCGGGTTCGTCGATCTAGAAGCGGAGTTTTTAACCACTGATGGGCACTGATAAACACTGATAAACCAAGTCGAGACGTTACCTCGTTTGACCTCCGACACGTTGAGTGAAGCCTCGGCTAAACGGATCGATGGATTCTGTCGATTTTGTCGGCCAGAAGATCGCCCCTGCCGACCCAAGCCTAGGTCGACTATTATTGGTACAGCCAGTACTTGCGCGTGGCTTGCTGGTAGGCGAGGGCTTTGACGTTCCACGCGGCTAGGTTGCCGCTGACGTCCACTCGCGCGCCGTCGCGTTTGAGCGCTTCCCACCAGGCGGTCGAGCCGACGTGAATGTTAAAACTGCGCATGCTTTTTGCGTCGATTTTAACAAAGGGGTTGGGCGGATCATAGCGGCAGGCCAGGCGCATGAGTTCGAAGCTCAGCTGGGTGGGGCGCCACGCCGCGTAATTACTCACGTCTACGTAAACGCCTTCCTTGGTCTTACCGTCCAGATCGGGTCCGGTGATTTTACGGTAGCTGAGGCCGGCAATTTTTAGGCCTTTGAGGTCTTTGATGAGGCGGTCGGCGGTCACTCCTTTGAAGGCGATTCCACGGAATGGATACTGCGAGCCGATCCCGTGTTTAAACCCGCTGTATTCGCAGCCGAGACCGGTCATCGCATAACCCATAACCGCAGGGAAATCGCGCACCATCGGGGATGTCGGGATAAACTTCAGGCCGGTCTCTGGCCAGATCATCGAACGTTTCCAGCCGCGCATGGGAATCACGGTAAGTTTACCTTTGGCGCGGAGGTTTTCTGCGACGGCGAGAACCCCAGGTTCACTGGCGGCCCAGCGCGCGAGTTCGCCCAGGGTCAGGCCGTGAACGTAGGGCATTTGAAAGGCTCCCACGCCGCTGAACCATTCGCGGTCGAGGCTGGGGCCGTCCACCTTCAGGCCGCCCAGCGGGTTGGGGCGGTCGAGCACGATCACTTCGACGCCTGCCTCGAAACACGCGTCCATCGCGTAGCGCATGACCACGTTGTAGGTGTAGGAACGCACCCCGATGTCCTGCAAGTCGATGACCAGGGCATCGATGGTTTTGAGCTGGGCGGGGGTGGGTTTGCGGTTTTTGCCGTGCAACGAGTAGACCGGTAACTTGGTCGCGGAATCGATGGAATCCTCGACGTTAACCGAGGCTTTCACCTCGCCGCTCAGGCTGTGTTCGGGGGAGAACAGGCAGACGAATTTGGTGTTGGGCGCGCGGCGTAAAACCGTGATGGTGCTCTCGCCGCGGCGGTTGACGCCGGCGGGGTGGGTGAGCAGGCCGATGCGTTTGCCGGCAAGGGCGCGAAAGCCGGTGGACTCGAGCACGTCCACCCCGAGCATGACGGGGAATTCGATAACGGGTTTGGCGGCCACGGGGGGCGTTGCCGGTTTAGGGGCAACAGCGGCGGGCGCGGAAGCTGGCGCTGCGGTGGGTTTGGCGGGGGCTGCGACGGCGGGGGCGCGTTGGGGCTTTGGTTGGGCCTGTGCCTTGTTCGACGAACAGCCGCCCAGCCCGATTAGGGTGGCGGCGAGTGCCAGCAGCAGCGTTGCAGAAAGGGATCGAGGGAGTCGGGACATGCGCAGGAAGGAGAGTTTAACCGAGGGTGGAGTGGGTCGAGGCGGAATCCTGCCGAGGATCGTTATTCCGGGCCGACGTAGGCAAAGCGGGGCAAGGTTTGGCCGTTGATTTCAACGGTTTCCATGAACATGGCGCGGGGCCGTATCCATAGGCTGAAGTCGCCGTAGAGCATGCGATAGACAACCAGTTCCTCGGTCGTTTCGGAGTGGCGCGCGACCCCGAGCACGAGGTACGGGTTGCCCTTGTAGTGGCGGTAGCGGCCGGCGCGGGGGCCGTCGGGGTGCTCGGCAAGCGGGGGAATGGCGGTGGGGTTGAGCGCGGACATGCGGTTAGAAGCGAGTAGCAATTAAGGTGTCGGACCGAAAGTAGTGCGGTGCTTTAGCCCGCATCGGTAATTGCAGAAGGCAATCCGGTGTAAACCTGCGGGCTAAAGCACCGCGCTACCTCAGCACCTAGTAGGCTGTAACATTCAAAGTGTCGGATGGAGGTGCTGAGTTCGGAACCGGAATTTTAACGCAAAGTTCGCCAAGACCGCAAAGGACTGATCCTAGGCCCGACTTCTTAGCGTTCTTTGCGAT
>JBILJE010000411.1:0-3090 GCA_044377395.1 Rariglobus sp.
CACGGGCAGATTGATCGTCGGTATCAATCAAGTAAGCCAAGTTAACCAAGGGGTCGGTATGCAAGGACCCTTTAGCGTTAATGAAAACACATCGAAGGAGTTTCAGTTGAGACAGACCGATGATGACGGCGATCAGCTTAAGTATAGTTTCGAGGGTAATTCTGCGGGCATGAACCCTTTTGCTGCTTATTTGGGCACTGTGGAATTATTAGGCGACATTAGTACTAGTACTAGATTTAGATACACTCCTGCGAATAAACTCACCGGTACTGATGAAATCCGCGGCACCGTCACAGATGCCAAGGGGGCTACTTTACCTGTGCGTATATTTATCACGGTCACGCCTAACGTTGTGCCAGTCGCTATAGCGCCGTCGTCGTCCGTGAAACAGTCCGGAGGATCTTCGCAGGTGATTACCTTAGACGCAAGCGATGCGAATGGTGACGTAATCACCTACAAAATAAGTAATGCACCCTCGCATGGTACAGTTACGATCGTGGGTAATATCGCGACCTACGTTCGTAATTCTACTTATTTTGGCGCGGATTCGTTTACTTTTGTCGCTAATGATGGGCACGAGGACTCCCTGCCGGTAACAGTGGTGATTCATCCTGATCATTTTACCAGCTCGGTCACCAGTGGAAACTTTTCTGACCCTATATGGGGTGCAGATAATGAGGCCCCGCAAGTTCTTGGTGCTCCAGAATATAGGCTCACATTTAATGCGGGCACTTCGGCTACGCTTAATAATGATTTAGGGGCGTTTGAGTTTAACGAGATGCGCTTTAGTGGTAACGCCGCGACGCTTACCGGTTTAGCGATTAAGGCGGCGGGAGTCACTCCAACTCTCTTTGTTGACACGGCCTCCCCGGTCGTGCTTAACACGGAAGTCATCGTCCCAGCCGACACGACCTTGGCGCTCAAGGGGACCGGCACCGGCAACCTCACCCTCGCTGGTGTGGTCAGCGGCCTGGGCAGTATCAGGAAAGAAACTCTCGCCACGTTAACCCTGCCCGACGCCAATCCTAGCTTCACAGGCGGGTTGACCGTCACCCGCGGCACGGTGGAGGTCGAGCAGATGGGCGCCGCTAGCACGGGCACGATCACTCTCGCCAGCACGGTGTCGGCCCCATCTGGACAGTTTGCCACGCTTAACCTGAGCAGTCCCAGCGGCGGGACCTTGGTCAATAATCTCGTGGTCGATCAGACCAACGGTCGTAACAGCCTGACCGCCACCGGTAGTCATGAGCTCAGCGGTCCTGTGACGATTCGTGGCGGCAACATTTTCACCGTGAGTCGGCAGGGCGTCCAGGGATCCTTGAAGATTAGCGGTAATGTTACCGGCGACGGTGCTGTGGTGCTCTCGCTGCGCAGCGGCGGGGGCGAGCTCAGAGGCAGGATTGGGTTGTCCAACGTCAGATCGCGCCTAGAAGTCAATGACACCTCGGCCGCTACGTTCTGGACGCTCAGCGGCACCGGCAGCAACTGGGGCCAGACCGACATCACAAACGCGGCTAACTTGCGCCTTGGTGCCACCAACGCATTGTCCACCAGAGCCTTGTTGTCCTTTGGCAACAGCTCCACCGGCGGCCTCGATCTCGCTGGCTGGAACCAGACCCTCGGCGGCTTGAGCAGCCTCAGCTTGTCCACCAAAGTCTACAATAGTTCGACCACCAGGGATGCCATGCTCACACTCGACGTGCCCGTGGGGGTTAATGTTCCGGTCTTTCGCGGCCAGCTTCGCGATCGGCTGGACAACCCCTCCTCGCCCGAGAAGCGGCTGTCCCTGACCTTGAGCAAAGGTAGTCAAACCCTCGCCGGGACCAACACCTACACCGGTAATACCGTAATCAATGCTGGGACACTCACTGTGGACACCAACGGCCAGCTCACCTTCCGGGTGGTGAATCCGAGCGATTCGAGCACCACGACCACGAATATCACCGGTGCAGGTTCCCTGGCTTTTAATGGACGCCTCGCCGTGGACACCAAGGCGGTGACGGTGGCGAGCGGCACCTGGAGCTTGATCAAACTCAGTACGGCCGCCCGTGCCACCTACGCCACCACCTTTAGCGTCGGCGGGAGCGGAGGGGAAACTTGGACCAAGGATACCACGGGCAAATGGAATCGCAGCGAGGGTAAGAAGAGATGGGTGTTTAACGCCGGGGTGCTCACATTAACCACCACGCCCTAAGCCGCAGGTGACATCGCCCGTGGTAATCGGCACGGCGGGTGTTGCGCTCCTCGTATAGTTATCAACTGCGAGATTGAGCATAATATCACCCGCCTTGCTGATCACCCGACCGACTCACGATTCCCGAAAACGGGGTCGTGACGTTACATGAATACATAATACAATAAACCGTCGTTTAAACGTGAAACCGGCCCCCATGTATCCATGTAACGGAACGGCTCTATTCCAGCATCGCTGCCGAATCCTTTGTTTTTGAGCCGTATCGGCTACGCATTAGCCACATTAAGCTCACCACCAAGCGGCCACCAGTCGGTTTGTTGTCTGGGGCGATTTTCATTTTCGGGGCTAGGCGGATTAAGCGTAAGCGACCGCCCGGAGACCGCCTAGGCGGGTAAACCTAAATCCGGCAATAGAAAGTGCGGCCGGCGGGCGTTGCCCGTCGGATAGATGAGGGTGGAGGGTGTTGCGGCAGGCTGAACGGAAGCGCGATCAGCTTGGGGCGGTGGCCAAAGGCGGTTCAGGGCCGAGTACAGGGAAGTTTTCCTGTAAAATTTTTTCCACGATTTGCCGCCAGCGCTGGGCGACACTCCATTGCTGCGCATTATGAAGGATACAATGTAACCATCTGGCCAGCTTTGTGATGAGTTCACTCAGGCGAGGTGCCTCGGCATGGCTCAAGCGCACGTCCAGGCGGCGTTGACCGGAGTGTTCGCTCTGCCGGGTCGCTCCGCAGAGCAGACGGGGACGTGTACTCACCGCCTCGTGGTGCTGACCGGGTTGAAGCAGGCGGTGATAGAGCGTCCACCAGTTGTAAACCAGTGCGGCCAAACGCGCGGCGTGCTGACAGGAGTTTAGCTCCTGGGAGGTAAACCCCGACCAGCTCCACTGGTTCTTGA
>JBILJE010000087.1:0-10623 GCA_044377395.1 Rariglobus sp.
GGCCCAGCGGTAGCCGGAGGGGAGCTGGGTCTCGGTCTGGGTCTCCTGCGCCATTTTGAGGAAGAGCAGGTAGGTGAGTTCGTTGACGTACTGGTGGTACGTGACGCCGTCATCTTTGAGGACGTTGCAGAGGTTCCAGAGCTTGGCGACGATGTCTTGGGTCTTGGGCGCGGACATGTAGGAGGGAAGCGGAGTTATTGCCCACGAAACACACGAAAGGGCACGAAAAACGGAGATGAATTTATCAGGGGGCGATCACGTCGATGCCGCGTAGGCCGAAGAGCGGGGCGGCGGCGAGGAGGTGGCGGTCGTTGGAGTAGATTTCGGCAAAGCCCGCTTCGGCTGCACTGGCGAGGTGGAGGGCGTCGCCGGCGCGCAGGTAGGTGGCGGCGGGGGCGCGGCGAAAGGACCTATCAATCCACTCAAGATGGGCATCGGTCACGGCAAGCCATTGCAAGGTGCCGGACAAACGGTCGGCGGCGAGTTGGTCGAGGAGCGCTTCCATCTGGGCGGCGGTGGATACGGCTTCGCGGATCTTGCGGTGGGCGGCGGCCACGATTTCGATGCGACCGTGGAGCGAGCAGGTGATCACATCCACGGTGGCGGCATGGGAGCGCACGGCATCCGAACCGACCTCAGTGCGATAGAGTTTAAGCAGATAGGCGGTGTCGTAATAAGCCGCGATCATCGTTCGTCGCGCATGGCAGACACGGTCGCGGTGGAATCCTCACCATCGGAAAAAGCCCCGGCGGCGAGGGCGGCGGCGAAGGCGGGCTGGAGCGGGCGGGTAGCCCAATAGGAAGGGCCGACACGCGGTGTCGCGGCCTGTTCGGTGCGCGGAGCGGGCGGCAGGGCGGCGTCCTCGGCGGCGAGGGCCTTTTCGAGGAGGTGCATGGTCTCCTGGGTGAGCGAGCGCCGGTGACTGGCGGCGATACGCTTGAGCCGCGAATGGAGCTTGGTGGGGACGGATTTAATGACGAGCGTCGGCATGGTGACTAAAGGGAAGCGTTTTTATTCCATTTGGCAAGACAGCGCCGGACCTCAGGCGGAGTCGCGCCAGACTTCGCCCTGCAAATCGCCCAAAAGCTCGGAGAGTTTGCCGTCAAACACGCGGTTGGCGGCGTCGAAACCGCCGGTGTCGCGCCAGCGGCCCTCGTTGAAGGCGTCGGGGTCGATCACGTTTTCCTTGTGCAACTGCTTGCCGATGCGTTCGAGCCACTTCCGCTGGGGCGCGGTCCAGTGGTAGCTCGTGCCGTGGGTGATGGCTTTAAGCGCGCGGTCCACCCGTTCGGCGTAGGGAACGAGGGGCGAGCCGAGGGCTTGGGCGCGGATGTAGCCGACAATACCGGCGGCGATGTCCTCGGAGCGGGCGTCGCGCCAGGCGGTGCGCAGGTAGGTTTCGGAAAAACCAGCGGCGTCGAGCGCGAGCGCCAGTTCCTTGAGCTGGGCGCGGGTGAGGTCACGGGGGCGCTGGGTGACGACGATGAGGGCGGGCAGCAAGGCGATGTTGTCGCGGAGCCAGGCACCGAAGCTTTCGAGGTAGTCTTCGGGTTTTTGCGCGTCGCCGTAGCCGGTTTCCAAGCGGCGGAATTCGTCCGGGTGGTGCGAGATGGGAATGCCGGGGCGAGCACCGGGCTTGCGCAGGGAGTCGATGTAGTCGGCCAGCGCGGGTTTGGCGGTGAACAGGGCGATGCTGGCGGCGGCGCCACCGCTGCGCAGGTGGTCGATGAGGGCGTCGGCGGCGAAGCCGGAGCGATATGCGAGGGCCTCGGAGTGTTGGCGCAGGAGCGAGCGCTTGCGCTGGAGCCGGGCGAGCACGGCCTCGTGGAAATGCAGTCGGGAGGCGGCGGTCGCGGCCGGGGCCAGCAGTGCATCGACCAGTTGGCTGAGGGTGAGCGCGGGATTGGGGACCACCGGCTTCATTTGGGTGAAATCGCTCAGCGTGGCATAGAGATCAACCGCGTCGTAGATGTGGAAAACTTCCTTGTCCTCACCGGGCCCGAAGAGGTTCGGGCACAACCGGGTGGCGCGGCCGAGCATCTGCTCGTAGAGGATGCGGCTTTTGACCCGGCGGATAAAAACCAGGTTGATGATGGCGGGCACGTCGATGCCGGTGGTCAGGAGATCGACGGTGACGCCGATCTTGGGCAGCTCCTCGTTTTTATAGCGGCGGATGAGCAGGCCAGGCTTGTCCGATTTGCCGGTGATTTTGGCGACGGTGTCCTGGTGGACGTTGTCGTAACGGGCGACGAGGGCGTGGGAAAGCAGATCGACCACCAGGTCGGCGTGGGCGTCGTTGGCGCAAAAAATCAGGGTTTTGCCCGGCAGCGTGGGGTCGAGGTGGCGTGCCAGCTCGGTGCAGACGGTGCGGTTAAACGGCTCGGTGATGACGTCGCGGTTGAACGTTTCGACGTCCATGTCGATTTCATCGGGAGCCTGGGTGAGGTCGACAGTGCCAGCGGCGGGGTTGAGCAGGTGCAGTTCTTCGCCGGCTTCCCAATGGATGCCTTTTTCGGACAGATCCGTGATGATGCGGACGGGCGGCTCGTGGTCGATCAGGTGACCCTCGATGACGGCTTGCCGGTAACTGTAGGTGAAAACGGGTTTGCCGAAAATCTCGCTGGTGTGAATCGCGGGGGTGGCGGTGAGGCCGATGCGGACCGCGTCGAAGTGTTCGAGGACACGGCGGTATTTGGAGATGTAGTCGATCTCGTCGAGGAAGCCGATTTCGTCGTCGGCCAGCTCGCGGTCGAGGGTGTAGCCGCGGTGGCACTCGTCGATGATGATGCAGTCGTAGGTATCGACCGGGAAAGGCTCCTGGCTGTCGGAGGGATAGAGCAGGCGTTTGACCATGCCTTGGACGGTGGCGAGGTGGACGCGGGTTTCCTCGTCGGGGCGGGCGTCGCCGATCTCCTTGACGTCGTAGATTTGGGAAAAGCTCTGGAGGTTTTCGAGTTTAACGCCGGTGAACGCCTCGCCGGCCTGGGTGCCGAGTTCGGTGCGGTCGACCAAGAAGAGGATACGGCGGAAACGCTTGGCGCGAATGAGGCGGTAGAGGAGCGAGACGCAGGTGCGGGTTTTGCCCGTGCCGGTGGCCATGGCGAGGAGCAGGTCGCGCTGACCGAGGGCGATGCATTCCTCTACCTTGGCGATGGCCTCGCGCTGATAGGGACGCAGCTCGTTGGGCGTGTGGTGGAGATTGGCGTCGGCGAGAGCGCGATTGGAGTTCACCTCGGCGAGCAAACCAGAGGGGGAATACCAGCCGTTGAGCGGACGAGGCAGGTTGGTTTTCACCCGGGCATCCAAGAACCAGATACCACTGAGGGTGCGGAGCTGTTGGAGGTAGGGGCGGCCGTTGGTGGCGAAGAGAAACGGGGCGTGGTGGTCGTCCCAGGGAGCGCCGGGGGCGTAAATGCCGGCGTCGTTGAACTTAAAATCGCGGGAGTAACGCTTGGTTTGGGTGAGGACGCCGGGGACGTCCTTGGACTTCTTTTTGGCTTCGATGAGGCCGAGGAGCGTCTTGCCGTGAAAAAGGGCGTAGTCGACCGGACCGGACGAGGTGGGCCATTCGGCGATGGCGCGGAAACGGTGGGCCTCGGGGCGGGCGCCCTTGGCGTAACGTAATTCCTGGGTGTCGGCCTCCCAGCCGGCGGCGCGCAGTTGGCTGTCGATGAGCAGGCGGGTTTGCGATTCGTCGAGTTCCTCGGCGAGGGTGGCGTTGGCTTGCTGCGCCAGCTGGATGGTGGCGTCGACGGCGGCCGCCACCGGCTGCGGCGTGGCTTCGAGTTTTTGGAGAAAGTGGGACTGGTCGCCCTTGAGCTTGTTCTCGGCTTCCTCGGCCAGACTGAGCGCGGCTTCGAGGTCTTCGTAGGTTTTACGGGATTGGGCTTCGGCCTGTTCGCGGCGGGCTTTTTCTTCGGCGGCAGTCGATGCGGCGGTGGCGGCGGTGGCCTGAGCGAGCGCGAGCTGATCGCGGAGATCTTTCAGTTCATCGGCCAAGCTGGTGCTGGCTTGGACGGGTTCAGGGGGCGGAACGAAGAGGGGATTCTTGAACTTGGGATCACCGAGAGTGCGGTGAAACCAGACCGCGGCCCGCTGCGCCAAGCGGAGGGCGTGCAAGGCGTCGCTGCGGGTGCCTTGGTTTTCGTGGACGGCACGATTACCGGTGCGGCGGAGGTGGTTGAAAACCTGGGCAGTATCGAGGCCCATTGCGTGTTTCGCTTCGAGCAGGCGAATGGCGTCGGCGAGGTCGCGATTTTGCGACCCGGCAGGGAAATCGCCAATGGCAGCGACCACTTGCAGGGCCATCGATTCGGTGAGCTGGCGGAGGCGAATCAGGCAAATGGTCGGCTCGGAAAAGCAAAACCGCTCCGCGTGGGCTGCCAGCTCAAGCAATAATGGATCGTAACGATCTAAAAAGCTGAAGTTGGGCGAGCGGAGCATCGGGCGCCCAGTGGATCAACATGCAGGCGGCTGGCAATGGGTTAGTGAAGGGGGCGCACGGAGTCGGGACGTTACAAAGGGACATTAAGGACTGCATCTGACGGGTTGCATCCCTGCGTCATATCAGGCGGAAAAGCATCCGAAAGACGCTCGAGAGTGAGTTAAAACGAACGGCACCTTCGCCGCTTGCCACCCTAGGAGAATCCCATAAACCTCCGCATCAACTTGTTTTGACTAGGAGTTACACGTTAAAAAATAGCCCTTGTCGCCCCTTTGCTTATGAGCTCTCACGCCGCCAACGACTCCGTCCAGACCCGCGATGCCCAGTTGCTGGCACGCGTCGCCCAAGGTGAACAAGCCGCCCTCGGCGAACTCTTCGACCGCTGGAGCCTGCCGCTGCAAACCCTCGCCGCCACTCGGGTCAAAGCCCCCGCCCAACTCGAAGACGCCCTGCATAATACGTTTATCAATCTATGGGAAAAAGCCGGTGACTTCGATCCCTCCCAGGGCTCAGCCTACGACTGGGCGACCACGTGGGTTCACGCCAGCACCGCTTCGGACAACGCTACAGACTCACGCCCACAATCCGCCGCCGCACACCCGCAAAGCGCCGCCCCCCTCGACCTTCCACCGCCCTCGGCCGCCCTTCGCGCCCGCATCCTCAACTCCGCAGTCCCGCGCCCTCCCGAGGTTCGCCACCTGTTCCCCTTCCCCACTCCACCCGCGTGGCTCGGCTGGGGCTTCGCCGCCGTGTTCAGTTTGGCCGCCCTTTTCTTTGCCGCCAAAAGCTTCAACGTCCGCAACGAGCTGCAAGCCGCACTTGAGTCCGAACGCATGTCACGCCTAGAAGCCGGCACGCTGAAAAACGTGCTCGAAGCCGAACGCATCCTTTCACGCGCTCAACTGGAGCGCTTGCTCGCCGCCGACCGGCTTAACGCCGAATTGCGCGCAAAGCTTAATCCGAGCGTGCAACCCGCGCCGCGCTAATTCCGCTTTAGTTTGATCTGTAGCCGTTTGAAGTAGCGCAGACTTCCAGTCTGCTCCGGGCAAGAATGCAGACTGGAAGTCTGCGCTACTTTTACCTGAAATTGAACCCGCAGCGCGCCCCGTGCGCCCCGCGCGCAGCAGCCTCAAGCGCGAATCACTTGGGGGTTAACGGGCTGCGCAGCCCGCGTTTGATCGTGCTGGCTGCGGGCTTGTCCAACTTGCGCAAGCCCTTGAGCATCTTTTCGAAATCCTTCGGCAGGGGCGCCCGCAAATCGAGGATTTTACCGGTCACCGGATGCGTCACCACGAGGTGCTCGGCGTGGAGTAACATTCGCGTGGGTTGCGCAGGGAGCCGCGGACTGGCCTTCCAGCCATAAATCACGTCGCCCAGCAGGATGTGGCCAAGCGACTTCATGTGGACGCGGATCTGATGCGTGCGGCCCGTGTGAATGGTGCAACGCATAAGCGAGGCGAGGTTACCGCCAAAGGCCTCAACGCGTACCCAATCCGTGTGCGCATCGCGCCCGCCGGGCCCCTCGACCACCGCCATTTTGTGGCGCTGGGTAGGATTGCGCCCGATGGGCTTGCGTAGGCTCCCGCTCAACAGCCCGGGAACCCCGTCCACTAGCGCCAAATACTCCTTGTGCGAGGTGCGCGCGGCAAATTGCGCTGAAATGCCTCGGTGGGCCGCATCGGTTTTTGCAACCAACATGATGCCCGAGGTGTCGCGGTCGAGCCGGTGTACAATGCCGGGGCGTTCCACCCCACCGATACCGCTCAACTCGCCCTCGCAATGCGAAAGCAGCGCGTGAACCAGGGTGTCCTCACCGGTGCCGGCGCCCGGGTGCACCACCATGCCCGCCGCCTTGTTAATGGCCAACAGGTGCTTGTCCTCGTACACCACCTCAAGGGGAATATCCACCGCGCGCAACTCGGTGGGCTTGACGTCTGGAAACGTAAAAATGAGTTCGTCGCCTGAGACGACCTCAGCACTGCGGTCGATGACCTTGCCATTGAGCGTAACCAAACCGGCATCGAGCGAGCGCTGAAACGCCACGCGGCTGTGTTCAGGAAAAGCGGTCGCCAGAACCTTGTCAGCGCGGGCACGGGAGGAATCAGGCGGAACGGTGTAGCAGGTGTTTTCCATGGAGCAGGCCCTTTATGGGTGATGAGCGCCACAGATAGCAACCACCGCCCCGATAGAATCCCACAAAGGAAAACCGGGGCGGCCCCTGCGGCCTGTTGTCCGTGGTTGCCGCCGGTTCGGCGGGTCGGACGCAGGGTTTAGATATGAATCGCCTCACCCAGCGAGGCGGCGGCGGCCTCCATCACGGCTTCGCTCAGAGTCGGATGCGCGTGGATAGTCTGATGGATTTCATCGACCGTTGCCTCCAACTCGATCGCCAGTCCGTACTCGGCGATCAACTCAGTGGCTTCGCTGCCGATGATGTGCGCGCCATAGATTTCGCCGGTCTTCGCGTCGGTAATCACCTTCACAAAGCCCTCGCTGTCAGCGGACGCGACGGCCTTACCAGAGGCAGTGAAGGGGAATTTACCCACGCGGTAGTCGAGTTTTTTCTCCTTGGCGGCTTTTTCGGTGAGACCGGTGCTAGACACCTGGGGCTGGCAATAGGTGCAGCCTGGGAACTTGGTCACGCGCTTGGCCTTGCCATGGCCGAACATACCGTTGACGCAGCTGACGGCCTCGAAAGTGGCCACGTGGGCCAGCCAGGGCGGCCCGATGATGTCGCCGGCGGCGTAGATGCCCTTAACGGTGGTCTGGTAGTCGTCGTCGACCTTCACGTAGTTGCGGTCGAGCTCGACCTTCACCGTGTCGGCGATGACGCCCTCGATATTGGCCACCACGCCGATGGCGGACAACACCACCTCGGCTTCGACCTCCTGCTTTTTGTCGCCGGTGATGAAGTCCACCTTCACGAAGTCCTTGCCGACGCGGAAGTTCTCACACTTGGTGCCGGTGAGGATGGTGATGCCCTGTTTTTCGAGGGATTTTTGGAGAACCTTGGCAACCTCCTCGTCCTCGACGGGGAGAACCTGGTTGAGCATTTCGACCAAGGTCACCTTGGTGCCGAACGCGTTGTAGAAATAGGCGAATTCCACGCCGATCGCGCCGGCGCCCACGATCACGATGGACTTGGGCAACTTGGTGTTGGCGAGGGCTTCGCGGGAAGTCATCACGCGCACGCCATCGACGGCGAGCTCAGGAATGCGGCGCATTTTGCAACCGGTGGCAATGAGGATATTCTTGGTTTTGAAGAACTTCCCTTTCTGCTCGCCCTCGACGATCTCGACCATGCCGGCGGCGAGTACGCGTGCCTTGCCGGTGAAATAATCGACCTTGTTCTTCTTGAGCAGGAACTCGATGCCCTTGGCCATCTGACCAGCCACGCCGCGCGAGCGATCCATGACCTTGGCGAAATCGAAGGTCACGTCCTTGACGGTGATGCCAAAAGACTCCGCCTTTTTGATCTTTTGGTAGAGATCAGCGCTCTTGAGCAGGGCTTTGGTGGGAATGCAGCCCCAGTTCAGGCACGTGCCGCCAGCGCGCTCCAACTCGATGCAGGCGACCTTCTTGCCCAGTTGACCGGCGCGAATTGCCCCCGCGTAGCCCGCTGGGCCGCCGCCGATGACGATCAGATCGTATTCAATTGTGTCTGCCATAAAGAAAAAAGGTGAGTGAGATTTACCGCTGAAAGAGGGCTCAACGTCGCGGCAGCGCGTGCACCGGTCAAATTGAAAAGCCGCGGTTCTTCGACACTCTGAGTGGGTGATTAACGCAGAATCACCGCGATTTCTTTCATCCGCTGCTTCATTTTGGCGCGTATGAGTCGATCTACATACTAGCCCAGGTCGGTGACCGTAAAATCGTTCTTCGCCCTTATGTCATCGTTTCTGCCCCCCTCCATCCCCCTGAGCTCTTAAACCTATGGCTGAACCCACCATTCTCGCGTTCGGGCAGATACTTTGGAATCTGTTTCCCGAGGGCCCACGCCTCGGTGGGGCCCCCGCGACCTTCGCCTGCCATATCGCACTGCTCGGCTGTGAGGTTGCCCTCGTGAGCGCCGTAGGAAAAGACACCCGTGGGGCTGCAGCCCGAGCCCATCTGGAGTGCCTCGGGGTCCGTACTTCGCTCATTCAACACCTGAATGATTTCCCCACCAGCACCGTGGGCGTCGTGCTCGATGCTGAGGGCAAGCCCACCTTTGATGTTCCAAGCGACGTGGCGTGGGACCACATCGGCTGGAGTCCGGCGCTTGAAGCTTATTTACCGAGGCTGGACTGCGGCGACGCGGTTTACTTTGGCACCCTTGCCCTGCGTAACGAATGCTCACGTTCAACGATTCTGCGCGCCGTGCGCAGTGCCAAGGATCAAGGCGTGCTGCGCCTGCTCGACGTCAACCTGCGACACCCTTACTTCACCGATGCGCTGCTGCGTGAAGCGATTGAGTTGTCCTCGGTGCTCAAGCTCAGCGACGACGAATTCACCCCTGTCATGAATGCGTGCGGCATCGCCTGCGGCGGCACCATTGAGCCGGAAACGGCGCTGCGTGAACTGCTCATTCGTTATCAACTCGAGGTCGTCGTCCTCACCCTCGGCCCTGAGGGTGCGCTGATCGTCACCGCAACCCAAACCGTGCGCCAGACCGGCTTCAAAGTTAAGGTCTGCGACACGGTGGGCGCCGGCGATGCGTTTTCCGCCTCGCTCGTGCTTGGGTTACTTCGGGGCGATCCACTCGCCCACATCGCACACGTGGCCTGTGAGATTTCGGCGGCCGTCTGCACCGTTTCCGGCGCAATTCCCAGTCGCACCTTTTTTAAGGCGAACATGAGGTCCATGTCCGGCCGGTAACGGGCGCACCAACGCCAGTTACCAGCAAGACTGGGTTCAGCCGTTTTCCAGCATCAACATCGCGGCAACCCGATGGCGCGTTATGACCCGTCGCGCTCCTCCACCTGCCCGAAGTTTTCCGTGACCGCCTCGCACAAACCCGCGAAGGTTTCCTCGGCCAGCGGCAGTTTGCGCCCCTTGAGAAACGACACGCCCCAGCGGCGCTTAAGCTTTCGTTTACCCAGCGGCACCGACACTAAAACGCCCTTGGCCAACTCATCGCGGGCGATCCACGGCGCCAGCACTCCGGCCCCCATGCCAATCTTAACCAGTTCCTTGATCGCCTCCATACTGCCCAGCTCGATCACGTTTTTGAGCTCAATACCCTCGTCGCGGAAATATTTATCCACCAACCGGAAGGTGTAACTGTTCTTGTTGTAAAGAATCAGGCTCTCCGCGCCGATTTCCTCGGCGCTCGCCCGCCGTTTGGCCGCCCACGGGTGCATCGGCGAAACCAAAAACTTCAGCTCATCGGAGAACAACGGCCGAAAACTCAAATCCGCCGCGTTAGACTCAGACTCCAAGGTGAGAGCGATATCCACTTGGTTGCTGCGCAACAGCTCCATTTGCCGAGGGTGATCGCCCGCCTCGATTTTAATGAGACAGTCAGGAAAACTCTGCTTAAATTCGCGCAACACCGTAGGCAGAATGTGGTGACAGGCCGTCGTGCTCGCCCCCACGCGAAGTCGTCCCTGCCCCCAGTTTTGCAATTCCTCGAGGGCGGTGCGCGCATCCTGCATCTCGCGCAGGATACGCTCAGCGCGGGGCATTAACTGCTCGCCACCCTGTGTTAGATGCACCCGCTTGCCCACCCGATCAAAAAGACGCACGCCGGTATCCCGTTCGAGCGTCTTGATCGTATGACTCACCGCCGACTGCGTCAAAAAGAGATCCTTGGCCGCCAAGGTGAAACTCCCCCTGCGCGCCAAGGTGACAAAGGCTAGTATCTGCCGGCTATCGATTGTGCTCATACATGACTCGCTTTCACTATTTTCATTAAAACAAACAGAAGCATTTCTTAGGCCATCCCCCAAACTTGGCATGTCATGAGCTAAAGTAGCGGTTATCCACTGATGCCTTCGCCTAGCCGAAAAAACCTCCGACCCGCCTCAGCGCACGCCGCGCTGCGCATCGGCTTCATCGCGCTCAACGACGCCGCGCCCATCATCGTGGCCCAGGAACACGGGCTGTTTAAGAAACACGGTTTAACCGTCGCCCTCAGCCGCGAAGTGGGCTGGGCGACGATTCGCGACAAAGTCATCCACCAGGAACTGGATGCAGCC
>JBILJE010000347.1:0-3073 GCA_044377395.1 Rariglobus sp.
GGCGGCTACGCGCTCTAAGCGAACAGGCCGATCAATGGGCAAACGGGTAAGTTTTGAAACACCCTAGCAAACGCCGGTTCTCTCACGGGAACCGGCGTTTTGCTGACCGCCCGTCCTCGCTCCGCTTCCTAGCCTTTGGCTCTCAACTAGTAGGCTGTAACATTTAAAGTGTCGGATCCTGCGCCCCATTATAATCAAAGCCATAATTCGAGCCTTTTAGCCGCGAAAGATCGCAGAGACCGCATAGAAATACGGGGTTTGTTCTTTGCGCTCCTTGCGTTCTTTCGCGGCTAAACTGCCTTGGATTTTTAAAGTATCGGATCCTGAACCAGAATTTTAACGCAAAGTTCGCCAAGACCGCAAAGGAACGATCCTAGGCCCGACTCCTTAGCGTTCTTTGCGATCTTAGCGTTAAAACTCCGCATCAGTCAGACACCCGTCCACGTTCAGCTACTCCCAATCCCCATGCGTTGGCTCATCCTCACGTCCTCAACCGGCACCGGCCACAACATGCGCGCGGACTCCCTGCGCCAGTGGGCCATCCAGGTGTACGGCGACAAGGTCGAGGTGCGCATCCACCCGGTGCTGGAAACCACCCACGGGCTGTACCGTTTCGGCGTTGAGCTTTACAACGTGATCCAGCGCCACGCCCCGCGTCTGCACCACCTGTACTTCAACTACCTTGAGATCGCCGGCATGCACCGCCGAGGCACAAAAATCCTGGGCCGCGACACCTTTAGCCAACTCATCCGCGACTGGCGCCCCGACCGCATCATCAGCGTCCACGCCCACACCAACCACGGCTTTTTCGACCTCGCCCGCCTCGCCCTGCCCGAAGCCCCGCCACGCTGTCTGACCTATTGCGGCGAACTGTTTGGCGGCTACGGCTTCAGCCGCCACTGGGCCAACCCCCGCGCCGACGGTTTTATTGGCGCCACGCCCGAGGTTTGCGCCGCCTCCCGCGCCGTCGGCACGCCCGAACACCGCGTCCTGTTCGGCGGCTTCCTCCTGCGCTCGCCCTTCTACGCGACCGAGGCCGAACTCGAAGCCGCCGCCAACGCCAAGGCCGCCAAGTTGAGCCTCGATCGAAGTGCCTTCACCGTGATCCTGAGCAGCGGGCTGGCTGGCGCCAACAACCACCTCTCGATTCTACGCGCCCTCGCGGCCAGCGGGCAAAAACTCCAGGTCGTCGCCCTGTGTTCGCGCAACCAAACGGTACGCCACGAAATCGAGGCGTTTGCTGCCGCCCACCCGGCGCTCACCGTCCGTGCGCTCGACCACACCGAGAAAATCCCCGCGCTCCTGCGCCTCGCCTCGGTGCTCGTGGCGCGCCCCGGCACCGGCGCGACCAGCGAAGCGATTCTACTCGGCACGCCACTCATCCATAACGGCATCGGCGGCGTCATGCCGCAGGAGTTAATCACCGTGCAATACTGCCGCGAACACGGCTGCGCCCGCTTCGGCGGCACCCCCCGCGCGATCGCCCGCGAAATTCTCGATCTTCACGCGCACCCCGAAACCCTCGCCCAACTGCGCGCCCGACTCCGCGCCGCCCGCCCCCCCGGCCACCCCGAACAAATCGTGCGCTGGATCGCTCAATCACCTTCGGAAAAGCCTAACACAACGGGGTAGACTTTGCCTGCCGCCCCCGCAGCCGCCAACCCTTAGCCACATGAGCGACGCCTCTCTCCTCGCCGCACTTTACCTGGAGGCCGTGCTGCCCGTCCTGCCGCACCTCGCCGCTCACGACGCCCCACTTGCCGCCGCACTCGCCGGGCCCGATGTGGCCGTTACCCTTCTCGCTCCCAACGGCCTGCGTTGCCGCCTCGCCGTCTCAGCCAACGTCGCCACGGTCTCCGCGGCCCCCCACAGCGGTGACCTCCGCTTGTGGTTTCCGACCGCACACCAGGTGGTGCGCGCCTTCGACGGCAAAGGCCGTACCGCGCTCGCGTTGCCCATCAGCGGCTTCCACCGGCTCCTGCGCGCGCGTCGCCTCGTCGCCGCCGGAGCGCGCCTCGAAACCCTGCTCAACACCCGCGCCGACTCCCACCTCGCGCTTCATGCGTGGGGCAACCTTCTGGTCGGCATCGCCGCAGCCTCCGTCTGGCTGCGCCGCCACCCTAACGGCCCCGCGCTGCACCGCCGCATCGGCAGCGGCATCGGCACGATCACCTGCAAGGATTTCCCGGCCCCAATCTGGTTTGACGCCGCCGCCCTCACTTGGGGCGTGGGGCCGCCGCCTGGGCCAACACGGGTAGCGATCACCTTTGGCAACTTGGACGTGGTCCTGGCCGAGCTGGACCAACGCCTCATCGCCCCCGCCGCGCTCGGCCTGGGCGACCTGCGCATAACCGGCTATCTTCCCCTCGCCGAGCACCTCGGCGTGGTCATGCTCGCAGCCGGCAAGCTGCTCAAAAAACAGTAGTGAGTAGCGGGTAGCGAGTAGTGAGTAGATCCGAACCATTAGCGCCCATTAGCGGTTAAAAACTCCGAGTCCCCCATCCGTTTTTCGTGTTTTTTAGTGTGTTTCGTGGGCAACCAATCCGTAGTCAGTAGCTCCCAGCGTCCTTTGAATTTCACCCAATCCCACGCCCTCTTCCGCCGTGCCGCCGCCGTGATTCCCGGCGGTATCTACGGCCACACTACTCCGGCAGCCACGGTGCCGGGTGCGGTGCCGTATTTCGCCGCCGAGGGATTTGGCTGCGGCTACCGCGACGTCGACGGCAACACGTTCATCGACTTTATGGGCGGCTATGGGCCGATCGTACTCGGTTACCACCACCCCGAAGTTGAGGCCGCAGCCGATGCCGCCCGCCGCCTCGGCGCCGCCTTTAACCACCCGACTTCGCTGCTCGTCGAGTTGGCCGAAGCCCTGACCGCCCGCATCGATTTCGCCGACTGGGCCGTGTTTGGCAAAAACGGCGCCGACCTCACCACCTGGTCGATCATGGTCGCACGCGAAGTCACCAGTCGCCCCAAAATCCTCAAAATCGCCGGCGCCTACCACGGCACCCAAGCCTGGTGCACCCCCGGCCACGGCGGGCTTTTGCCCGAGGACCGCGCGCACATTCAC
>JBILJE010000088.1:0-10542 GCA_044377395.1 Rariglobus sp.
GTCGAACTGTCTAACGGCTGCATCTGCTGCACCCTACGCGAAGACCTGCTCATTGAAGTCGCCCGACTGGCCAAGGACGGCCGTTTTGATTATCTGGTGATTGAATCCACGGGCATCGCCGAACCCTTGCCGGTGGCAGAAACCTTCACTTTTACCGGAGATGACGGCATCAGCCTGGGTGAGCTCGCCCGCCTCGACACGATGGTCACGGTGGTCGATGCATTTAACTTTTACCACGACTACGGTTGCGCCGATACCCTGCTTGATCGCGGCCAAGGCACCGGCCCGGAAGACACGCGCACGCTCGCCCAACTGCTGGCCGAACAGATCGAGTTTGCCGACGTGATTATCCTTAACAAAACCGATCTGCTTGCCGCCGCCGAACTCACAGCGGTGACCGAGCTGGTGCGCACGCTCAATCCTGACGCACGCTTTCTGGCAACCAGTCAGGGTCGCGTGCCTGTGGCGGAATTATTGAATACCAAGCGATTCTCGTTTGAAGACGCCTCCAAGTCCCCCCTTTGGCTACGCACCCTGCGCGGTGATGAACACCCCGAGACCGACGAGCATGGCATCCGCAGTTTTGTCTATCGAGCACGCCGCCCCTTTCACCCCGAGCGCTTTTACGCGTGGTCCCAGACTCCTCCCACTGGCGTGGTGCGATCCAAAGGCTTCTTTTATCTGGCAAACCGTTTGGACCAGGTCGGCGAATGGTCGCACGCCGGCGGCATCTGCCGGGTCGGCTCGGCTGGATCTTGGTGGGCGTGCATTCCTCGCTCTGAGTGGCCGGCTGCAGCTGAAGCAGTTGCGCAGATCGAAAAAAACTGGTGCCACCCCCACGGTGATCGGCGGCAGGAACTGGTGTTTATCGGAGGCGTGACGATGAACGAAGCCTGCGTGCGCGGGCAACTCGACGCCTGCCTGCTCACCGACGACGAATACGCCAGGGGCAGCCGGCGCTGGAGTGCCTACGCCGATCAATTCCCTGAATGGAGCTAAGCGGCCCGCCCGACACGCCTAGCAGGCGCTAGAACCTGCAATCTCCCCCCTCCCCGTACGGCAAAGCCCCCACCTGCTGAGTTCAACTGTCCTAAAGGGCTATTCATTGATGGACCAATCCAGGCCATCCGCCTCCAAATAACACCCATGTGGCGGGGGGCTTGACGACTTTGCTATGCTGAACGTTTCAATGCAGCCAATCGATCCCGCCAACACATCTCCGCTGACCTTATCGGTGTGCCCGGACTGCGGGTTTTCGTGGCCTGAAATCAAACGCACCGGTCGGCTAGGCTGCGGTTGCTGCTATCAGGTGTTTCAACCCTTTATCGACCCGCAGCTCCCAAGGCTGCACCGGGGCGTTCAGCATTTCGGCAAAATACCGCTCCGCAGCGCACTCGCTGATCAACAAAACAAACTTCGCACCGCACTTGCCCAGGCCATCACCGCCGAAGATTTCGAACAGGCCGCAAGCCTACGGGACCAACTCAATTCACAGCTGCCCGCTAAACCCTAAGCCCACCTGCTGATAATTTGCCCCTCACTTTTGCTCGACGGCAGCACTTGAATATCTCGCCGCCGACCCGCCAGCAGCCAACCTACGCATTCCCTCATTGTCCTTACCGCATCATCACATCATCCGCCTGCGCGAACTCACGGTGCGCCACCGTCGAGTCACCGCCCTGCGTGCAGTGACCGCCGATCTGCCCTGCGGGCAGGCCATTGCTATCTGCGGCCCCAACGGTGCCGGCAAAAGCACCCTGCTGCGCTCCCTGCTCGGCTGGCACCCCTTGGAGTCCGGCGAGATCCGCATCGGCGATGCCCACCCGCACCATGCGCTACCGCGCCTCGCCTACCTGCCTCAGCGCCAGTCCATCGACTGGGATTTCCCCTTGAGCGTGCGCGACGTTGTCGAGCTGGGTCGCTACCCCTCACTTGGCTTGTTTCGTCGCTTCAGCGCCGGCGATCAACTCCGGATTGCCGAAGCGCTCGCCGAACTCGACATCACCGCCATCGCTGACCGACCGCTGCACACGCTCTCCGGAGGCCAACAGCAACGCGTTTTTTTGGCCCGCGCACTCGCCCAAGGCGCCGATATTTTCCTGTTGGACGAGCCCTTTGCCGGGCTCGATCTACGGGCCACCGGCGAACTGCTTCGCATCATTCGCCGCTGGGTCGCGCGCGGGCGCACCGTGCTCGCAGTGGTTCACGACCTGGCCCTGGCTCGTCGCCACTTTGACTACGCTCTGCTGCTGGATACCGACCTGATCGCCTGCGGCCCCCCGGCTGTTTCGCTGACCAACGATCTTATTCGCCGCGCCTACCACCTGTCGTCCGAATCCGAAGAGGCCCTGCGCTCATTGAGCAACGTGGATTTCCCCCTATGAGCCTGACCGAGTTTTTCCTCGAACCGTTTCGCCACGATTTCATGCGCCGCGCGCTGGTTTCCTCGGCGCTGCTTGGACTGGTGGGCGGCCTGCTCGGACCGCTGCTGGTTCTGCGCCGCATGGCGCTCATGGGCGACGCACTTTCGCACTCCCTGCTACCCGGCATCGCGCTGGCGTGGTTGTTATTCGGCCCCAGCCCGACCGCCCTTTTGCTCGGCGCGTTGCTCGCGGGCCTGCTCACGGCGTTCGGCGGCGCGGCAGTTAGCCGACTTACCGTGGTCAAGGAAGACGCTGCATTCGGCGCCTTGTTTTTGGTTTTTTTCGCCAGCGGCATAGCCCTGCTCAGCCGGTTGCCCACCCGCTTCAATCTCACTCATTTTCTATTCGGCAACATCCTCGGCATTACGCCCGCGGATTTGGTCCTGGTGGGAGCGGTGACGGTGGTCACGGTGCTCGCACTTTACCTATTCCGCCGCCCCCTGTTGCTGGAAACCTTTGACCCGGGATTTCACCGCGCCACCGGTGGCAGCGGACGGATGACGCATGTGGGATTTTTGATTTTGGTGGTGCTGAACCTGGTGGCCGGACTGCAAACCATGGGCGTGGTGCTGGTGCTCGGACTCTTTTTACTCCCCGCAGTCATCGCCCGGTTATGGTGCGAGCGTTACGGTCCACTGCGTGTCGTTGCCGTGGCTCTTTCGCTGCTGGGCTCCGCGGGCGGCATTTTGCTCAGCTACCACGCCGGGCTGCCAAGCGGGCCGGCTATCGTGATCTGCTTAGGTGCAATGCTGCTGTTTTCACTGCTGTTCGCGCCCGGGCCCGGTCTGGTTGCACGCCTCTACGCCTGGCTACGTCCAGCCGGACGGCTCCGCCACAGCGTCGATTAACCCTCACTTCAGCTCTTTTTTTCCATGAAACTATTCACCTGTATCTGCCTTTTGTCGTTGGCATTGGTGCCGTGCAGTCTGCACGCCGCGCCGCCCCCCCTGCGCGTGGTCACGCTCCACCCCATCCTCACTGAGTTCGCGCGGGAAATCGCCGGCGAGGCCGCCCTGGTCGAGGGCATGCTGCAAAACGGAGTCGATCCGCACACCTTTGAGCCCGCGCCCAAGCAGGTCGCCGCCGCCCGCGCCGCCGACCTTGTTCTGGCCACCGGGCTGCATCTCGAAGGCTTTCTCGACCGCTTGGTCGCCGGCGAAGGCGCGTCCGCGCGAATGATCCGCGTTGGCGAACGCCTGCCGGCCTTGCTCACGCTGGCCAACGAGCACGCGGGCCACGGGTGCGTGCATGGGAACGGTGAGCCGGACCCGCATTGGTGGCACAGTCTTAACAACGCTCTGTTTGTGTCCGACGTGATTCGCGCCGAGTTTACCCAAGCCCGCCCGGCTGAGGCGGAGCGTTTTGCCCGTAATGCGCAACGGCTCCAGCAACGCCTCTTTGCGCTCCAAGCCTGGGGCGCGAAGGAAATTTCCCAGTTGCCACCTTCGGCTCGCCACCTGGTTACGACGCACGACGCCTTTGGTTACCTCGCCCGCGACTACAGCTTCACCGTGCATCCCCTGAGCGGCCTCAGCACCGCAGCCGAACCCGACGCCAAGCAACTCTCGGCCCTGGTGGACGAAGTGCGCCGCCTGCGGGTTAAGGCCGTGTTTACCGAAGACTCCGCCTCCAGCCGACTCATTATCAACCTGGCGAAAGAAACCGGGGTAAAGGTGCCCGCCGCGCTTTATGCCGACGGCCCGGGGCCTGTGGGTTCGGGAGTGGAAACCTACGAAGCCATGTATCGCTTCAATCTGAGCACCATCGTGGCTGCATTGCGATAAACGCAAATGACAGACATTTAACCACTGCTTTTAGGTCATGGCCGCCGCGCCCACCCGGTAGCGATTTAGTGATCCGGGGACTGCGTATAAGCGGCGCGCCTCTATCACCGAGGGTTACAGCGGCAAAAACGCTGGTTTTATAGGAAAAACCGTACCGACGAATTTCCAGCAGAATCGCGCCGACAGGATCAATCGCAACCTCCGCCCCACTCCCGCCTGTTCACCGTCCTCAGCGTTGGAGGCCGTCACTGTTAACCCAAAAGTGAAACCACCGGCCCTGACAGGTATCTGGGAATGGGGGATTTCTCCACCTTGCAATGCGCCCCCAAGGACTCATTAGTCACGCCACTTCGTGCTCCGCGCCCATGCTTTCCGTCACCGATCTCTCCGTCACCTATGGTGCGATTCAGGCCGTCAACGGCATCTCCTTCGAGATCCCGCGCGGTGCCATCGTCACGCTCATCGGCGGCAACGGGGCCGGTAAAACCACGACCCTGCAGGCGATCTCTGGGCTGATCCGCCCGCGTGCAGGCAGCATCCGCTTTAACGGTGAGGATATTACGCGCCTGGCCTCCCACGAGATCGTCGCCCGCGGGCTTTGCCACGTGCCCGAGGGGCGCTTGGTGTTCGCCAACTTGACGGTGGCCGAAAACCTCGCGCTCGGCGCCTACCTGCAGCGCGACACGGCACTCAACGAACGGACCCGTGAGCACATTTTCACGCTTTTTCCCCGGCTCAAGGAACGCCTCAAACAAACCGCGGGCACGCTCTCCGGTGGTGAGCAGCAAATGCTGGCGATTGGCCGCGCGCTTATGGGGCAGCCGAAGTTCCTCATGCTCGACGAACCCTCGCTGGGCATAGCCCCCCGCCTCGTATCGACGATTTTCGAAAAAATCGTGGAGATTAACCGCGTTGAAGGCCTGACCATTTTGCTGGTTGAGCAAAACGCCCACCTCGCACTGGAAATTTCCTCGCACGCCTACGTGCTGGAAACGGGGCAAATCACCGTGTCCGGGGCCAGCAGCGAACTGCGCGACGACCCGCGCCTCAAAGCCGCCTACCTCGGCGGCTAGCGACTTGCGGCGGACACAGAGGCTTAATGCGAATGCTCCAGGCTGAGCATCACCACGCCTAGCACGGTGAACACCAGACCGAGCAACGCCGCCTCCCAGTGTTCGATGCGCTTGAGCTCAACTTTTTCGAGCCCCACCAAGGTCAACCACGTAAACAACAACATGCCGCCAAGAGTGCCCACTGCGAGAATGCCGCTCAGCACAAAAAAGCCCGGCCAACCAAATTGGACGCCTGACAGGTAAATGGGCAAAAGCCCTCGCACGGCGAGAGCGTGAGCATCACAAACAGGCCGCTGATCGCCGCCCAGTCACTCTGGCGAGTCGAGACGAGCGGACTGCCCTCGAGTTCGGCTTCGAGGTGGCTGTGTGCTTTGTCATGACCGCAATGTGCACTCGGTTCGTGGCGACCTCCCGGGGTGTGGTGATGCATGAGCCCCTGCCCCCGCCACTGGCGCCAAAAGTAAAAGGCCGCCACCGCGAGCAGGACAACCCCGGCCACTTGGGTGAACGCATGGCCAAAGTGATGATCGAGCTGAAAACCGAACCACGCGATCGCTAGCCCGAGCAAGCTGGTCAAGGCCACATGCCCCAAGCCGGCAAAAATGGCCACACCTAGGGCCTTGGAGCGACTCCATTGCCGGGCACGCGCTACCAGCACGAAGGGCAACCAGTGCGTAGGAATGGCCGCATGGAAAAACGCCACGGTAAAACCGGTCATTGCGATCGTGGCTAGGGCGGTTGAGTTCATGCGATGAGTAAAGACGTAGAGGAACATCAATCCACCAGGCCTTGTCCGCTGTCGAATGGGAACTGTAGCAAAGTCGTCAAGCCCCCCCTTCAAATGCAACTATCTAGACAGACTTGAAAATTCCCTTTGCGCCTAATGCCCATTTTTGAGCCCATCACGTGACATGGATCGTATTGCCAATGCCTTCGCCCTCGCCCGCGCAGAAAACCGCGCCGCTTTCGTCGCCTATCTCTGTGCCGGAGACCCCGATTTTGACAGCTCCTTGGCCGCCTGCCGCGCCCTCATTGAAAGCGGCATCGACGTTCTGGAGCTGGGAGTGCCCTTCAGTGACCCGCTCGCCGACGGCCTCACCAACCAACTCGCCGCCCAACGCGCGCTCGCCGGCGGAATGACTGCCGCGCGCGTATTCGAACTGGTGCGCCGCATCCGCGACTTCGCGCCCCACACGCCCATCGTTTTCTACACCTACTACAACCTGGTTTTCTCCAACGGCGTGGATGCCTATGTGAGCGACGCCAAGGCGGCCGGAGTCGACGGCATGTTAACCCTCGACCTGCCCCCCGAAGAGGCTGCCGACGTACAAACCGCCTGCGCCCAACACGGCATCAAAACCGTGTTTATCGTAGCCCCCACCACCCCCGAGGCGCGTCTCGCCAAAATCGGCGCCGCCGCCACCGGGTTTATCTACTACGTTTCTCGCGAAGGCGTGACGGGCGTGCGCGACTCCGTTGCCAGCAACATCCCCGAGGCGGTCGCCGCAATCAAACGCCACACCGACCTGCCGGTGGTGGTGGGCTTCGGCATCGGCCAGCGCTCGCACGTCGCCGAGGTCGCCGCCCATGCCGACGGCGTCGTGGTGGGCAGCGCCCTGGTCAACGTCATCCGCGACAACCTTGCCGACCGCGCCCAAATCGCCCCCGCGCTCGCTCGGCGCGCCACCGACTTGGTCGCCGGCACCCAGCGCTAAGTTGCGCGACTCGCCTTCCACTCCCAACGACGCCCACGCGTTTGCATCCCGTGCTACCGGTCAAAAAAAGTCCTCATCATCGAGGACAACCTTCTGCAATATAAGGTGACGGATCGCATGCTCGCGAACGCCCAAGTCGGCCGCTTCCAATCCGACTGGGCGCAGACCTACGAGGACGGCCTGCGACTCTTGCTAACCGGTGAGTATGCGGCGTGCCTGCTCGATTACCAACTCGGCGAGCGCAACGGCCTGGACCTGCTCCGGGCTGCACGCGAGGAGCGGTGTGAAACCCCGGTGATTTTCCTCACAGCCGATTCCTCCGAGCAGGTGGACGAGGCGGCGATGGAGGCCGGTGCGGCTGATTATCTGGTTAAAGGTGAAATCACCCCGCGCATGGTGGAGCGCTCCATTCGTTACAGTTTAAAACTCGCCGAAGCCATGCGGGAACTGCGGCGACTGGCCACCCACGACTCGCTAACCGGCCTGCTCAATCGCCGGGCGTTCGACGCCCTGCTCAACGAGGAGGTGCAACGCGCCCGCCGCTTTAACCACCCGCTTTCGCTGATCATCGTCGACCTGGATCACTTCAAGTCAGTCAACGATACCTATGGCCATGCAGCGGGTGACGCCGTGCTGGTGGCCGCCGCTCGTCGGATAGAATCGGGTCTACGCGGGATCGACCGCGTCGCGCGCATCGGTGGCGAGGAGTTCGCCGTGCTGCTGATGGAACCCCCCGCGCAAGAGGCGATCATTGTCGCCCGCCGCTTGGTGGCGGAGATGCAGGCGGCCCCCATTCAGGCCACAGCCTCGGTGAGTCTGCCGATCACGCTGAGCGCCGGCGTGGCGTCGCTGCCCGTTTCGAGCGCCCCGAATTTCTCACTGCTGGTGGCGGCCGACCAGGCGCTCTATGCGGCCAAGCATGCAGGACGCGACCGCGCGGTGCTTGCCTCCTGAACTACGGACAACGAACCTGCCGCCATGGCGTTCACCGACTCAGCGACAACCCTGGCCGAAATCAAATCCCGCGTGCTGGCCTTTGCAGTCCAACGCGATTGGGAGCAGTTCCATTCGCCAAAAAACCTGAGCATGGCGCTGGCCGCCGAAGCAGGTGAGTTGATGGAGCACTTTTTATGGGCCACGCCCGAAGCCTCCCGGGGCATTACGCTCGACGAGGCCAAGCGTAAGAAAATCGAAGAGGAGCTGGCCGACGTGGTGATCTACGCACTGGAGTTTGCCAACATGACCGGCATCGACGTGGCCGCCGCGATAGAGACCAAAATGGCGGCCAACGCCGCCAAATACCCGGTCGAAAAAGCCAAGGGCCGCTCGGACAAATACACCGAGTTGTAGGCCGTTAAACCCGCAACTCGGGAGCTCCGGGTTGCCACCACATCCTGTGACCGTGGTAGCAACGCGCGACACTAACGCTTAGGCCTTGCCGCCGAAGCTGACGTAATCGTCCAGATCGAGCAGCTCAAAGAAGGTCCTGATGTCCTCACGTCCCGGGGCGGTTTCCGTGATGCGTCCGGCCATCCACGTGTGCATGTCCGCGGAGCCGGGACCGTTCTGCTCAAGCCACGCCGACCAAGCGACGACCTCAACCGGGGACTTACCGCTTTTTTCGTTCACCCAAGCGAGCATCTGGGAGTCGGTCAGGCCGGTCTTGATGGCGGCCAGCATCGCCGCGTGGTCAATGCCGGTGAAATCAAAGAAGCGCCGGTCAAGCGAACAGTTGTAGTGGTATTCGCCGCCGGTGCCGGCGAGCACCGCGCGGGCCTTGTCGAGCAAGCGTGGCAAGTGGGCGTAGCCGCCAAGGCGGACACGGGCGCTACGCGGGGCATGTTGAGTGAGATTGGGAGCGAAGGCGTTGATCATAAGAATTGGCCCGCACGCAAACAGGGCTCCGGCAAAATGCAAACTTACCTCAACGGGCGAGCGGAGAACTCAGTACTTACTCACACTCATTCGCCTCACCTTGATCGCGAATGAGTGTCAGGCGTTGGCTGCGCTCAGGCGTTGGCCTCAAGACGGCTCGCGGCTTGATTGCGCCAGCGGTCCAGAACGCGCTGGTAAATATCGTCGGGCGCAAGCCCATAGGCCGCTCGTAAAATCTCTTGGCTGGTCCCGTGCTCGACAAAGCTGTCGGGCCAGCCGATACGCTCAACCGCCGCTGGACAGTCGGCGTCTTGCAGCGCCTCCAGAACCGCGCTGCCAAAACCACCCGCTAGAACGTGATCCTCCATCGTGACAATCAGCGGAATACAAGCCGCGTGACTGAGCAGAAGCGCACGGTCCAGGGGCTTGACGAAGCGGGCGTTGACCACGCCCACCGAGAGCCCCTCGGCGGCTTCAATGCGGGCGGCAAGTTTTAGCGCATCGTGCACCATGCTACCCAGCGCCCAAATCATGATGTTGGAACCGGGCTTTAATAACTCAGCTTGGCCCACCGGAAGCTGGGCGGGCTGGGCTTTGATTTTAACCCCAATGCTGGCCCCGCGCGGGTAGCGAATGAAGCCAGGCCCCGGCAGCTGCAAACTGGTGTGCAACATGTCCACGAGCTCATCCTCGTCCTTGGGCTGCATGATCGTGGCGTTGGGCACGGGGCGCAGGTAGGCGAGGTCGAAAAGACCGTGGTGGGTCGGTCCGTCGTTGGGCGAAAGGCCGGCGCGATCCATGCAAAAGGTCACGGGCAGGTTTTGCAGCGCGACGTCGTGAATGATCTGGTCGTAACCGCGCTGCATAAACGTGGAGTAGATCGCCACCACCGGCTTGATGCCCTTGGTCGCCAAACCGGCGGCGAACAACACCGCGTGTTCCTCAGCTATACCGACGTCAAAAAACTGCTTCGGACACGCCGTGGCGAGGTGCGACAAACCCGTGCCGCTCGGCATGGCGCCGGTGATGCCGACGATCAGCGGATCGGCTTGGGCGAAACGCACCAGGGCTTTGCCCATGACATCTTGATAATTGGGCGCAGGCGCAGTGACGGGGGCGACCGAGGGTTTGATGCTCTCACCGGTCAGCGGATCGTAGGGGCTGGCGCCATGGAATTTCTCCGGGTGGGCGATGGCGGCGTCGAGGCCTTTGCCCTTCTTGGTGAGCACGTGCAGGATCACCGGCGTGTCGCTCTGTTTGGCGAACTCCAGGTTTTTAACCAACTCGTCGATGTTATGGCCGTCGATCGGGCCGAGGTAACGCAGGCCGAATTTTTCAAACAGCGAGGACTCGACGATGAAGTCCTTGGTCTCGCGCTTCCACTTTACCCACATGCGGTGCATGTCCGGGCCGCCGGGCAGGCCGGTGAAAAACTTCTCCAAATCGTGGTGAACCTTGTTGTAGGTCGGGTGAGTGGAGAGCCGGTTGAGGTACTTGGAAAGCGCCCCGACATTCTTGGCGATGGACCACTCGTTGTCGTTGAGGATAACGACAAGTCGCTTGGTCGAGCTCACCACGTTGTTGAGCGCTTCCATGGTGATTCCGCAGGTAAACGCCGCGTCGCCACACAACGCCACCACGTGCTCGCTGGAGCCGCGCAAATCACGCGCCG
>JBILJE010000348.1:0-3053 GCA_044377395.1 Rariglobus sp.
AGCGGGTGCCGAGAGCCTCGGCAAACACCTCGAGCAACGGAACCTCGTCGTCGACGACCAAAACGGCGTCACGGTTAGGATCCGATGCAGGAAAAAGGGCTTCGGCACGACTCATAAAGGTCAAAGCAAACTGCCCAGCATGGCAATCAAGGCAAACTTCAAATAAGGCGTACCGAACTCACTGGGGCGCCCTGAGGGTATTGTTCTTAACCGTGCGGCGAAAACGCATCCCCCAAACCGCTCCGACCACGCGACAACACTCCCTGAATCAGGGGGCATGCGCCGACCACAGGTTTGAGAGCCTCATGGCCTTGAGCATGCGCTCAATAATCGCATGGATAACACATCGCTTCCCGTGCTCTGATCATGCTGGGCAATGAGGAGCCCCCGGATTGACTAGAAGCGACGCTCGCGAGCTCGGTTCGCTTTGTGTACCCGGGGGCGGCGTGACGCAGCCGTCGATGTCGAAAAAATCGTACAGTTGAGTCAGCTTGAGTAACTGCTCAATCGGGGGGCGCGGGTGAAGTAAGCGCAACCGGATACCCAGTGAGCTGGTGATGCGATGGAGGCTGCACAGGGTCGCCAGCCCGCAACTGTCCATAAAGTGCGTACCGGTGAGGTCGACCTCGATAATGGACGCGGCCGTAGTGAGGGTCTCGCGAATGGCGTCCATAAACGGGGTTGAGTTTACCGCGCTCAGTTCGCTTAGCTGCGATATATGCAGTTTATTGCCGTCCGACTGAATTTTCATGGCACCGCGGTCTAACACCGGGCGCTGAGCACAGAGCGGACCGCGCAGCGAGCTCAGCCAGCAGGCGTCAGGTACGCGCAGGCTGGAATTGGTGGACCAGTTAATCAACGTGTAGCGGCTAGCGATCGAGTTCTCGATTTTGATCTGCGCCCCAACGAAGGTGGCTGTACCAATGACACTTTGCGTAATCTGTGCCCCTTCACCCACAATGGCACCAGGCTCAATAATGGCCCCCGGCCCAATCACCGCACCTCGGTTGATCGCCACATGGTCCCCCAGCCAGCACGGAGGAATGAATCGGGCCGCAGGGCTGATGCGTGTACGAAGCCCCACCCACACTCCGGGCTCAATCTCACATTGACCAATCCGGTCGTCGGTTTGCGCCTTTGGAATCCACGCATACAACTCATCAAACCATGTTTCATAGCTGTCAAAAAGCCGATGCCCCGGACGGCCGGGCAGGTGATCCAACTGCACAATGAATTCAGGCCTCTCTGTCCAGTGCGTTGAATAGATCGCGGCGGCCTGCGCGGGGCTCGACTCTTCGGGTTCGGGCTCCACGACGATCTGCACTCCCCAGCGGGTGCCGTCACCCACCACCGCAGCGATTTGTTCGGGACGGTCAGCGGCACGGATCCGAATATTGCTAACGTTGCGCTGCACCAGGTATTCGATCCAATATTCAACGAGGCATTTACCCATTAGCGGAGTGATTGCCAGCGGGGCGTTTTCGGCCAACAACGCCACGGTGGGCCGGGGTCCAGGGCAGATGAGCAGGGCATTCATCAGTAGGCTCCGCCACCAAAGATGACGGCCGGAATGGTTTTAGCTAGGATCCGCAGGTCCTGCCAAAGGCATTGGTTTTCGATATATTGGACGTCGAGTTCGACTTGCTGAGGGAAGTCGATTTCAGCTCGTCCACTGATTTGCCAGATACACGTGATTCCGGGTGGTGCAGCCAAGCGCCGCCGATCGGCCAGGGTGTAGCGGTTGACTTCGCGGGGAATCGGCGGGCGTGGCCCAACAAGCGACATGTCGCCGATCAGTACATTGAAAAACTGGGGTAATTCATCCAGCGACAACTTTCTGATCCAGCGCCCAACACAGGTAACCCGCGGATCGTTTTTGAGTTTAAAGGTAACCCCGTGACAGTGATGATTGGCGGCGAGCAGGCCTTGCAGGCGGGCCTCGGCGTCCCTGTGCATGGAGCGGAATTTATAGATTTTAAATAACCGCCCGTGGCGCCCAACCCTAGTCTGGGTGAAAATTGACGGTCCGCGGTCTTCGCAGCGGATTGCGATAATAATAAGCACAAAAAGGGGGGTAAGCAGGATCAATGCGGCTAGGCTACCAATGAGGTCGAGGGCGCGTTTAATGCAGGCGCCACCGTTCAGTGCGTAACTCCAGGCGAGGCGTAATGCGCGCAGGCGAGTGAGCAGCCACCACCGCCCCCATGCCGACTCAAACGATGCGAGGTGATCAAAGGGGTGTTTTTTATGAGTGATTTTTGTGTGTATGTTCATGGTTTTAAGTTCTTGCCGTTTATGATTTTAATAAAACAAGGCACACACCTGCGCAGGGCGAGGAAACCCGTGCAGTCGAGCTGGTCAGTTCGATGCAATCAGGTCGGGGCGGGCTTGTGCGGTACGGGCCAGAAGACCCTCGAGGTCACGAATGTAACTTGAGAAGCTAAAGCGGCGCTCGGCCAACTCGCGCCCATTTTCGCCCAAGGTTCGGGCCAGTTTCTTATTGCGAAGAAGCGCTTCAATGCGGCCAGCGTATTGCTGCCGATCCATCCACGGTACCAAATAGCCTGTTTCGCCATCGATGAGCCATTCTCCTACTCCGCCGGACTTGAAACCCACCACCGGCAGGCCGCAGCGCATGGCCTCCAGTCCTACCGCGCCAAACGGCTCGGGCCAAACCGAGCTGATCACGGCGACGCTGGCATTGCGGTGATAAATCTTGAGTTCGGCCTGGGGCACGAACCCCGTAAAATGCACCCGGTGACTAAGCCCAAGTCGCTTGCTCAGACGCTCACAGTAAGGGCGGTGGCTACCGTCACCAATGATGACCGCTTCGAAGTGGGTAGTGATTTTGGCCAGAGATTCGAGCAAGACATCGACGCCCTTACCACGGATGATTTGCCCCGAAAAAACCACCAAGTTACGCGAATCAAAGGAGCTTTCAACGGTGCCGCCATTTTGGCGCGGAACAGGAGCATGCACCGAAATATGGTCAGCCTTAAAGCCGTTGTTAACCAATTCGCCCTTCATGTAGCGGCTGGCGACGACCAAGGCCG
>JBILJE010000349.1:0-3050 GCA_044377395.1 Rariglobus sp.
CCAGCTCACTTCGGCTAAAGCCCGCCTCGGTAGCGAGCGCGGCGTATTCGGCGTTGAGGGTGTTGGCGAATACCAGCGGGTCGTCGGTGCTGATCGTGCAACGCACGCCCGCTTTTTGGAGCGTGCGTAGCGGATGTGCGGCGAGCGATGGGACCACACGCAGTTTCACGTTACTCAGCGGGCAGACATCAAAGGTAACGCCGCGCTCAGCCGCCAGCGCGACGACCGCCAGATCTTCAATGGCACGTACGCCGTGTTGGATGCGCGTCGAACCGAGGTGCTCGATCGCCTCGCGCACGCGGTGAGCGCCATCAAACTCGCCGGCGTGGACCTTGGTGACCTTACCCGCAGCACGTAACCGGGCCCACACCGGAGCAGTCCACGCCTCGGTTGGGGTGGCTTCGTTGCCGTGTAAATCGACGCCGGCGAGCTCGTCCCAGTTCACCAGATCGTCGATCACCGCCTGCATCGGCCCAGTGTAATCGGTGCGGAGCATACCGGCGAAAAACCGCACCTCCAAGCCGGGCGGAACGGCGGCGCGGAGGGCGGCCAAAATCTCGCGAGGGGGCGTGTTGATAAACCCGCCCACTGGAAGGTGGAAACTGGTTTCCACGTAACGCACGTTTTGGGCGATTTGTTTAGCGAAAATTGCCTTCGCCGCTTCGTGATAACGCTCCGCTGAGACAAACCACGGCAGGGCGTGGCCAAGAAGTATTTCGTCGAACGCGGCGAACGTGGCGTAACGGAAATCAGCCGCGTGAAAGTGCGGAGTCTCGGGGTAATTATCCGGCTGCCACGCGTGAAGCAGTTCGTAAGGCAGCGCGCCCTCAATGTGGAGGTGCGTCTCGGTCTTGGGGAGTGATTGGATGAAATCCATTACGGCGAGTTGCCCACGAAACACACGAAATGACACGAAAGTCGGAGTACGGAAAATCGTGTCATTTCGTATGTGTTTTGGGCCATAAAACATCAGCGAGTAAACCTGCGGGCTAAAGCACCGCGCTACCTCAGAACTCAATCCGCTCTGCCGCTCCGCTTTTCGTGTCGTTTCGTGTGTTCCGTGGGCCAAAACTCACTTCTTTCCGAGCAGGTATTCGGGGTTCAATTTGTGCAGCGACTTGGGCACAAAGATGCCGTCCTTGCGGATGAGTTTGCCGTCGAACCAGACCTCACCGCCGCCCCACTCGGGGCGTTGGATGCTGACCATGTCCCAGTGGACTTGGGATTTGTTACCGTTGCCCACGCCTTCGTAGGCCTGACCGGGGGTGAAGTGGAAGGAACCGGCGATCTTTTCATCGAAGAGGATGTCGCGCATCGGCTCAAGGATGTGGGGGTTAAAACCAAGGGCGAATTCGCCGATGAAGCGCGCGCCGGGGTCGCTATCCAGAATCTCGTTGAGGCGCTTGGTGTTGTTGGCGGTGGCCTCGACGATTTTACCCTTTTTGAAAACCAGACGGATGTTGTCGAAGGAGGTGCCGAGGTAAACCGTGGGCGCGTTGTAGGAAATGACACCCTCGACGCTGTCCTTCACGGGGCAGGAAAACACCTCGCCGTCGGGAATGTTGTGGCGGCCGCCGCAGGTGCGCGAACCGATGCCCTTGATCGAAAACTTCAGGTCGGTGCCCGGGCCTTTGATGTGAACCTGGTCGGTTTTGTCCATGAGCGCCTTAAGTGCGTTCATGCCGGGAATCAGGCGGGAGTAGTCGAGGGTGCAGACCTTGAAATAAAAGTCCTCGAACGCCTCGGTGCTCAGGCCGGCCTGCTGGGCCATGGCGGAAGTCGGCCAGCGCAGCACGACCCACTTGGTCTTGTTCACGCGGTGGTCGAGCACGGGCTTCATCAGCTTCGAAACCAGTTGGACGCGGGACGAAGGGATGTCGGAGTTTTCGAAAATGTTATCCGAACCGCGCAGGGCGATGTAGGCGTCCATTTTCTGCATACGGGCGTACTCGATTTCGACCTGGGGGGCGTATTGAGCCTCCTCGGCACCGAGCATAAGTTCGCGGGTGACGCGGGCGCGGTGAAGGTTGACGTAAGGCAAGGCGCCGAGGGCACGGGTGGCGCGGATGAGGGCGATGACCACGGCCTCGGGGACGTCGAAAGCGTCGATAAGGACGCGCTCGCCCTTTTTGAGTTCGCAGGAAAATCCGGTGAGGCCCTCGGCCAGTTGGGTGTAACGGGTATCGGTGATCATGGAGTGGGAAAAGCGAATGCCGCGAGGCGCGAGGGCTCGCAAGAGTGAAACCTGTTAGCGAATTTGGCCGACTATCCAAAAGCGCCATTTAACCCGAACCGCGTTAATCCACCCCGGCTCGCGCCGGTGCATCATGGAAACAGATGCGCTCCACCGCTTCGTCGAAGTCGGCCGCACCTCGAATGATGTCGATCTCCAGCCGTAGGTAATAAATGGGCACCGCGCACGGCAGGCCTTCAGGTAAACGCACGGCGTCTTTTTCCGTGGTCACGATGAACTCGACCTTTTGCTCAATGCCTTCGGTGAACAATTCAACGAAGTCCTCCGAGGTGAACCGGTAGTGGTCGAGGAAGCGGCGGGTAAACTGGATACGGCCGCCCAGATCGCGCACGAATTTCTCAAAGCTTTCTGGCACGGCGATACCGCTGAACGCACCCACGCGTTTGCCGTCCAGCCAGCCGAGCGGCTGGCGTTCGTCGCTGCCAAAACGCTGGAGGTATTGGGGGCGGTGGGCACACTCGATCATGTCCACCCCAGGATTGTGCTTCTGAATGAGCTCCTCGAGCTCCAGGTCGCGCTCGCCATCGGACTTGGTCAGGAAAACGTAGCTGGCGCGCTTGAGGTGTTTGATCGGCTCGCGGAGGATGCCGCGCGGCAAGAGGTGGCCGTTGCCAAAGGGGTTGGTCTTATCGACCAGCAGCAAGTTGAGGCGGCCTTTGAGCGGCAGGTACTGAAAACCGTCGTCCAAGATGAGCGTGTCGCAGCCGAACTTTTTGATGGCGTAGGCGCCGGCTTTGACGCGGTTTTTATCCACGATGACGAGCACGCCCGGGAGATTGCGCGCTAGCATGTAGGG
>JBILJE010000089.1:0-10493 GCA_044377395.1 Rariglobus sp.
TCCTGTACTCGAAGTCGCCGCGCTACCTTCCGCTGGCGGCGTATCGGGGAATGGCGCCGGGGTTGCAGGTTGGACCGCGCCGTGTGGCGGTGATGGTGGAACCCTCCGCCGATGAACTCGCTCAAGCCGCCGATGCCGGGTTCGATTTTTTCCAGATCCACTACGCGCCTACGACTCCTCTGGTGACCGTTGCGAGCTGGTCGGCGCAGGTGGGGCCTGAGCGGCTCTGGCTGGCGCCCAAACTCCCGCCAGCCGACGAGGTGCCAGCGGCGGTGTTACCGTTGGCGGACACCTTTTTGTTGGATACCTTTCATGCCGGTGGGTTTGGCGGTTCCGGCAAGACGGGAGATTGGGCCAAGTTCGCCCGTCATCGGCAGGCGTTTCCTCAAAAAACGTGGATTCTTGCCGGCGGGCTGAGTCCGGAAAACGTCGCCGAAGCCGTAGCCCGCAGCGGGACGCTTTTTGTTGATGTGAACAGCGGTGTGGAGACGTCGCCTGGGGTGAAAGACCACGCAAAATTAGCGCGCCTGGCTGCGGCGTTTGGGGCGGGTTAACGCGTGTTGCGTTTACGATGAGCCCGGCGAAATCGGTTCTTGGGGCGAGGCGGCCTTTGGGCGAACACCCTGCGCTCACGCGCAAGGCCACGCGGAGTGTGAGTCTTCGGAGTGTGAGTCTTCGGAGTGCGAGTCTTCGGAGTGTGAGTCTTCGGAGTGAGGGAATGTGGGCTGTAGGAATGTGGGCTGTAGGAATGTGGGCTGTAGCACGGAGGAGTGTGGCACTGAGGAGTGTCTTAATGGATGATGTGGCCTTGAGCGTGAGCTCAGGGTGGGCCGCCGGACGTCGCCAGCAGAACGGTTATGAGTAAGCTTTCGCCATTTCTCATGCGCCTCAAAGTCGATTGGTTTCTTGTGGGTATGCTGGCGGCGGTGGGCCTTGCGTGGGGTTGGCCGCAGGTGGGGGGAAAAGACGGCCCGCTGCACCCTGATTTACTCAATAAACTAGGTGTAGCCCTGATCTTTTTTTTCAACGGGTTATCGCTGTCGTTTGCGTCGATGCGTGCCGGCATGCTCCGCTGGCCGCTTCATCTGGTGGTGCAACTGGGCACGTTTTTACTTTTTCCGCTGGTCGGCCTAGGGCTGCTAGCGCTGATCGGGTTTTGGCTACCCGCGGCAGTCGCGCTGGGCTTTTTTTTCCTCTGCGCGTTACCCTCGACCGTGTCGTCATCGGTAGCGCTGACCTCGGCGGCGCGCGGCAATGTGCCCGCGGCGCTGTTTAACGCCACGCTTTCCAGTGTGATTGGGGTGTTTGCCACGCCGCTATTGCTCAGCTGGTGGAACCCGGGGCTAGGGGAAGTTGGCGGAGTCGCTTCGGTGGCAGTGGGGCGGGTGATGGGCGACTTGGTGCTGTGGCTACTGCTGCCACTCGTGATCGGGCAATTATGCCGCGCGCAACTCGGGGCGTGGGCCCTGCGTCATCGAGTCGGGCTGCAACGGGTCGATCGCATGACGATTCTATTCATTATCTACACCTCCTTTTGCGATTCGCTTTTACGTGGGGTGTGGACCGGGCAGGGGTGGGCCACGGTGGGTACGGTGCTGGTGGGCGGAGGTGTGTTATTCGCGGTGGTTTTCGGCCTGCTTCAGTTGATTTGCCGAACCCTGCGCTTTCCCTTTGAAGACCGGATCGCGGTGGTGTTTTGCGGGTCAAAGAAGTCAATCGCTGCGGGGGTGCCGATGGCGCAGGTCATTTTTAGTGGCGACCCGCGGCTTGGGCTGATTCTGCTACCGCTGCTGATTTACCACCCGCTGCAACTGATCATTTGCGGGGTGATGGCTGGGCGCTGGGCGCGGCGCTGAGGGGGGGGGCGGGCTTGTAGCGTCGAAGATTCTCAAGTCGTTCGTCCGAAACGGGGCGGCGGATTGGGGCCAAAAAAAAGCGCTCCGTTGTGGGAGCGCTTTTTAGGGAAGGCAGAACGAGGCTTAGATATCGTAGGACTCGAGAGGAACCGGATCGATGACGCGGGTGCCGGGCATCTTGGCGGTGAGCTGCTCTTGGAACCAAGCACGGGCGAGGGGATCGCCGTGGGTCAGGATTACGGTTTTGGCCTGGGTCTGCACGGCGAACTCGAGGAGTTCTTCGCGGTCGGCATGACCGCTCAACTCGTAGCGCTCAACGCGCGAGAGCAGCTTGGCGGTGACGTTGGCGGTCTTGAAGACGAACTCTTCGCCTTGCTTGGTCTGCAGCAGCGCGCCGCCCGGGGTTTCGGGATCGCAGTAACCAACGAAGCCGATGGTGTTACGCGCGTGGCCAATCAGGCCGGAGGCGAGCGTGTAGCTGGGCGTGCGCTCGACCAACATGCCCGAGCTGATGATGTAGAGGGCGTTTTGCTTGGGGTCTTCGCCAGCGACCAGCTTGCGCGGGGCGGGCTTGATGTTGAGCTCCTTGATGACGGAGCGGCTGAATTGGACGTCCTGGGTCTTGCGCGAAATCTCGTCGAAATAATCGGCGAGGTCCATGCCGAGACCGGCGGCGAAGATGGGGCACTCCACCAAGCGGCCGAATTTACGGGCGTCATGGAGGATGGAGATAACCTCTTGCATACGACCGAGGGCGAAGACGGGGATGAGGAAGGAGCCGCCGCGGTTGATCGTGTCATTGATCGAGGTGATCAGGCGGTTGACCTCGTTGAGGCGTTCTTTGCCCACCGAGCGCTCGGTGGTGCCACGGGTGGTCTCGATGACCACGGTCTCGAACTGGCCGGCGGGGAACTGAGCGCCGAGCAGCGTGCGTTGGTTTTCGAACAGCACGTCGCCGCTGAAGAAGTAGTGGCGGTTTTTGTGGTGGATTTCGACGGCGGCGGCACCGGCGACGTGACCGGCCCGGTGGAACAACAACTCGAGCTCGTCGGTCTTGCCCTGGAATTTCTTCACCTGGTTAAAGGACAGGCCGAGGATGCGTCCGGCGCAGCGATCGATGTCGTTGTGCGTGAACAACGGGTAATCGGGGATGTTGGACTCCTCTTTTTGGCGCATCATCACGTTGGCCGAATTGTGGAGCATGCGCTCGATGAGCATCCGGCTGGACTGCGTCATGATGACCGGGGTATTGGGGTGCTGCATCATCACCACAGGAAGGCTGCCGATATGGTCTAAGTGGCAGTGCGTGATGATGATAAAGTCGAGCTCGACGTCACGGATCAAGTCCAGGCGAGGCGTGGCATTACGGCCCGCTAGCTTGGGATTGAGTCCGCAGTCGATGAGGATTTTTAAGTCCCCAATCTGCACGAACATGGAATTGGCACCGATGCCACCTACAGGATTTAAATCAATTAACTTCATTTCTTAAACGCGAGATCGAGACGTACCGGAGCGGCAGGCGCAAGGCGCAAGTTACAGCTTATGCATGTTGGTTTTCGGTCCTATGAGTGGGCGTCCTTTAGTCATGCTTGGACACCTGGGGCTGGGGGCGAACAGCCTGCCTAGCCCCAGTAATTTCCATTCTTTTTCAAGGTGAGCTGCATTGGCCAGGGACGGCCAACGCTACATTTCCCGATCCGGTGTAGCATTGGCTGTCCCCGGCCAAATTGGCGCATCTTGAGCTCGAATTAATTTCCCCCCCCGCTTTGCCTAACTGAACTCTCGGCTGATCAGGCGAGGGTATCGGTGTCGGGGACGATCAACTCAAAGGCGGGCAAAACGACGTGTACCCGGCGGCCAAGATCGTCGACCCCATGAAAGCTGCCCTGCGAGCGGGCCGATTCGGCGGTGACGTGGTAACTGTTGTAAGAAAACTGTTCGCCGGAGGCCAAGCGAGGGGTTTCGCCGACGATTTTGTCGCCCTCGACGACCTGTTGGCTGCCGTTGGCGTGAGTGACCACCCATTTGCGCCCGAGCAGGGTAACGGTGTGCTCGGAGCCGTTATGGATGGTGATGAAATACACGAAGGCGTGGGGCTTGTCCGGTGGCAGACTCTTGCCGCCGTGGTGGTAGACCAGTTTATCGAGACGGGCGGTCAGACCGGGGAGTGCAAGGGAGGCGATCACAGGGTTGAAGCAACCGAGTGTGCGCGGCATTGCAACCGCTTTGGTCACGGCACGGTTTAGCCCGCGATCCGACCCGAACACCTCGACCCCGATTTTGCGGTGGGGTGCAAGCGGGATGTGTTTTCGGGCTTGGTTTTGGGGGCTTGGAGGCTTACCCGTCTACCTTTCCACATATGGCAACCGCACTTATTTTCTCCGGTCAAGGCGCCCAAAAGGTCGGCATGGGCAAGTCGCTCTACGAAAACTCCGCCACCGCGCGGGCTCTCTACGATGAGGCCAACCGCGTGCTCGGCTGGGATCTCGCCAAAATCTGTTTCGAGGGCCCGGATGCCGAGCTCACCCAGACCAAGGTCTGCCAAGTTGCGCTGTTCGTGCACGGCATGGCCGTTCACGCGATCTTGAAAGAGCAGGGGAAACTCGACGACGTGCGGTTTGCTTTTGGCCTGAGTCTTGGAGAAGTCACGGCGCTCACCGTCGCCGGTGTGTTTGATTTTGCCACGGGACTCCAGGTGGTGGCCGAACGCGGACGGCTCATGCAGATCGCCTGTGAAAGTACCACGGGCGGCATGGCGGCGATTCTGGGCGAAGAGCGCCAGACCATCTATGATCTTTGCGATGCCTTCGACATCGAGGCGGCCAATTTCAACGCCCCCGGACAGATCATCGTCTCGGGCGATAAGAGCAAGGTGGACGCAGCCGTCGCCGCCGCCAAAGACCGCGGGATCAAGAAAGTTATCCCCCTGAATGTCGCTGGCGCCTACCACAGCCGCCTGATGGAGCCAGCGCGTGCCGCTTTTGCCATTTATCTGCAAGGAGTAACTTTTAACGCGCCGCAGCTCACGGTGTTCACCAATACTACAGGTCAAGCGGTGGCCGAACCGGTCGCTATTCGCGAAGCGTTGGTCAAACAGATCGTCTCGTCGGTGCTGTGGGAAGACTGCATGCGCTCGGCCGTTGCGGCCGGGGTGACCAGTTTCCTTGAGCTCGGGCCCGGTGGGGTTCTCGCCGGTCTTGCCAAACGCACCGACAAAGCCTGGTCGGTGAAAAGCTTGGCTGAGTTTGCTGATGTAGCCGTTTAACCCAACGCCTAGTGGGTCGACACGATCGGGCGCACCCTTTGGTGCGTGATCGTTGATACGGGCTTGAAGCCCCGAGGGCGCCTCGGGGCTGGATCGAGCACGGACGCCTCAGGGTGAGGCGAGCACGGACGACACGGAGGTCGTCCCTCCGGGGGAGGCGATCGGGGGCGTTTATCTGGTTCAGCATCGTGCGTTCGCGCATCGATGCCGACTTTGGCTTTCTGGCTAAGTGATTGGCGCATTGTTAACTCCCGCTAGCGGGAAAAATAATAGCAAATAGGTGCAAATCCTCATGGGGGAAAAAATCAAAAGGGAATAAGTTACTAATAAGGTTTTTTTCCTTCGGCCCCCTCCGCATCTTGAACTCGGTACCCCTCACATCATGTTAATATTTAGCCGCTTTGCTTTCTTTATTCGTCCCGTTGTTATTTTAATAAACCTTTGCTGTCTGTTCTGCTTTGCGCCTTTGGCACAAGCGTTTATCTATTACGTAGCGCCAGCGCCCCTTGGCTCCGACAGTTACGACGGCCTTAGCCTAGAACGCCCTTTTGCTACCATCCAAAAGGCTGCCTCACAGACTAACGCGCTGAGCGTCGTGATCCGCGGCGGTGTTTATCGCGAGACCGTTAAGCCGGTTAAGGACAATGTCGTGTTTTCGGCCTATAAAACTGAGCTGGTTACGATTAACGGTTCTAAAATCATCACCGACTGGTCTGTTTATGCCGGTTCATCCGCCGGTGGACTCAATGGTAATGGAGGCAACAACATCTATACCTCCCGTGGTATGAACTGGACCCTTAACAGCGGTCTCGATGATCAAGTTTTCGTCGATGGGGTGATGATGAATCACGCCCGCCACCCCAACAACCCGCGCAACGAACTGCTCACGCATCCACGTTTAACGATGGATAGTGCGACCATTCCCGCTTATGTTAAAGATACAAGACGACTTGCCGTGGTATCGGATTCCGAGCTCACCGAGGGCACTGATTTCTATAAAGATAGTGTACTTCATATGCTCGGCTCCGGGAGTGATAATCATACGTATGGTATGGGGCTGACCAATGTCGTTACTACATCAAGAAGCGGCCAACTTACGATCGATCTCATTGACCGCGACGCCAACGATAAAAACCTGCCTCGCGCCAACGTACTCTATTATCTAAGTGGTAAAGCCAACCTGCTGGATAGTCCCGGCGAATGGTTCCGGCTCAGCACCGGCGAGCTCTTGCTTTGGACGCCCAGCGGTGCCGCTCCCTCTGCCCACGTAGTGGAGGCACGCGAGCGAGATTACGGATTTGATCTCAGTGGCCGCAGTAATATCACCCTGCGTGGTTTGCGCTTCTTTGCTTGCTCCATTTTTACCGATATTAATAGCAGAAATAACCTCTTGGAGAATCTGGATATCGTGTATCCCTCTCATTTTGGTCGGGTTTCAAAACCTTATGAACAAGGCGTGGCGACGCTTGATTGGAATGGCAACCCCTCCTCTGGTGCCGGGGTTTATCTCACTGGCACCAACAACACGCTGCAAAATTCTTCGGTCGCCTACACTCCAGGTAGCGCGGTTGCGGTGGGCGGTTTAAATAATAAGGTGCTCAATAATATCATTCACGATATTGCCTACATGGGCGTGGATGGCGGGGGCGTTTCCGCTGGGCAAAACTCGATTATTCTCGATGTTGCCAAACACGTGCGCGGCGCCGAAATAGCCAATAATACGATTTACAACGCCTCCCGTGCGCTTCTGCAACTTCGCGGTCTATACGCCGGTTACGTTCATCATAATCATCTCTGGTATGGCATGTTAAATACCTTCGACTATGGTGCGATTTATGCGCTTAATCATGATCACTGGGGCACTGGCGCGCGCACCAATGGACTGGGTGGAGGCTTTACCCGTATCAGTCGTAATCGCATCCACAGTACGCCACCGCAGGGCGGTAAGGACGGCATCGGTATTTATTTGGATAACGACTCCTATGATTACGTCGTCGATCACAATGTAGCTTGGGGTTCCACCGCTAGCATCATGATGACCGCTACCACCTATGATCCTGTCGGCGACACCGAGGCACGGGTCACCATCGATCCGACTAGCACTGCCGATATTAATTTCTCTGGCAACATCACTTTCGCCGTATGGCTCAAACCCACCGTCAGTACCCTCACCGATGCGCGCAATATTGTGCGCCAAGGGCCACAGGGTGACAAAGAAATCTTTTTTCGCGTGGTCAACCAAAGTTACGAGCTGGGCAGCAGCCAGACCGATACCACGGTTACCCCTAATAAAAAGACGACTAACTTCGCCAGTTATCCCATCCCTGCCGCCGATTACACGGACTGGGTTCACTATGCCGGTGTCTATAATGGCACGCAGTGGCAACTTTATCGTAACGGAGTACTGGTCGCCTTTAAAACTGCCAGCTTTGGTGCCGTCACCTTTAGCACCACAAAAACAGTACGTTTAAATAAGACAATTGATCGCAACTGGGAAATCGGTGGTATGAACGAACTCACCGAGGAGATGTATAGCGACTATATAGACGATTTCCGCCTTTACCGAGGAGCCCTCACAGCCAGCCAGATTCTCGGTTTAAGCCAAGGTAAAACCCCCACCGTCACCTTTAAACAACTTTTCTTCGACTTTGAAAGTGTTTCGGATCGCGACGTGTTTGATAAGAGCGTTTCGGGTTCGACCAAGAAAGGTATTGCTTCCTACAAAAACGTGAAGTTTGAAAAAGTAAAGCGCGCTGGCAATAGTAACAACTACGCGCTCCGCTGTCCCCCGTCGGCCGCGTGGCGCGGTATGCATATTTATAATAATACGGTGCTGAATGGCATCGGTTACGGCTGGGAAGATTCCCCTAAGGTTAATTCCACTGACCCCCAGTCGAAGTTTATAAATAATGTCACTCTCGACCGTTCCACCCATCTTTGGTGGGCCGTCGCTAGGGGTAAACCCTCCGATGGAAGCGTTCGCACCGCAGCGGGTCTGGTTAATAGAAACAACGTCACCACCTACGGCAACCCCGGCAACCCCGGGCTCACCAGCCTGACCTCGATGAGTTTTACCAACTCCTCTTTAAACGACTACCGCATCACGGGCACCACGTCTTCTTTGCGCACCAAAGGTATTGGTATCACGCTCTCGGTGCCAGATACGACCAAATCGATTTCCAACGGGGCTTACCCGACTAAGCTGCTCGAGATCACCGCGCCCGGCGTCACTAAACCCGACTTGGGTGCCTTCGAAGGCGGGGATTGGGTATCCGGGGCCACCAGCTTGGCCAACGGCGATTTACCCAACGGTTGGGCACGGCGCGATATCGGTATCGATTCTGCAATGGGGCCAACCGGTTACACCGCGGTTATCGGTTCCAATTATTACGTGAGTGGTGGTGGCAACGGCATTGGCCTGACCACCGATGGCTTCCACTATACGTACACCTCTTTACTCAGTAATGGTGACCTCACGGCCACCCTCCAGCACCAGGAGGTGAGTAACCAAAGCTCCGCCTCCCGCGCAGGCCTCATGCTACGGGCCAGTCCAAGCGACAGCGACTCCTATGCCTCGCTCACCCTGAGCCCAGGACGCGGCGTTGTTTTTGAAACTCGTAGGTCCACTCCGGCCACGCCCACTGTCGCCTTTCAGCAGCCTGTTAGCGGTGGGTCCAGTTTGGCCGTTAATACCACGCACGCTCTTGTGGCCAACGCCTCGAGTATCGGCGGAGCCATCACCGAAGTCGTGTTTCGTGTCGATGGGGCCTATTTAGGCAAAGGTTTTAGTTCCCCGTACACCACCCTTTGGACCCCGACCAAGGCCGGCACTTACACGTTGACCGCTGTAGCCACCAATAACGTAGGTGCCAGCTCCAGCGCCAGTTCAGTTACGGTCACCGTCGCCACTGAACAGCTTAATCCCACGGTAGCGCTCATCGCCCCAGCCGCTTCCTCGATCAGCCAGGTCGGGCTGCCCGTTACGCTCACTGCCCACGCCGATGTCGTTTCCACTACAGCCATCACCGACGTACGCTTCCGCGTTAACGGTAGGTACCTCAGTAAAGACTCGACCAGTCCGTATTCCGCCGTTTGGACGCCGACCGTTCCTGGCACCTACAATCTTACCGCTGAAGTCGTAGACAATAGCACGCCGAGTAAGATTGTTACCTCGACGTCGATACCGGTGACCATCACCGCAGAGGTGCTGCCGCCCATCACCTTTAAGATCAGCCGAGTAGGGGACACCCTGACAGGCTCTTACCGCTCCGGTACCAGCGATTGGGTTGTCGCCGGCGAGACGACCGACACCAACCTGCCAGATCTCCTGCTAGCAGGGCTCGCCGTTTCCAGTCATAATCAACAACGCCTCACGACCGCGATTTTTAGTTCGGTTATGATCAATCAGCGTCTTCCCTCTGCGCTGCGCACCGGACTCGATGAATGGTTGGGAAGCAAGTACCCCAACACCGCCGACACCAGCGCTTACCTGCAAAGCATCCCCGCAGGGCAAACCATGTCCAACCTGATGGCCTATGCTTTGGGTGTGGCACCCACCGGAGTGCCTACGCCAAGCACCTTGCCGAGTATCGACCTGACCGTGCCGGACAGCAAAAATCAGCGTTACCCGACCCTTAGTTTCACGCAACGTGTCATCGCTCCTACGGGTATCCGCTACACGGTTGAGGAATCGACTGATTTGGTTAAATGGACGGCGCTTAATTCCACCGCCAATCAAGTGGGCACACCCGTTGTAATCGATGCGGAACTGCAGCGCGTGACCGTGCGCGCCAACACCCCCGTAATAGCGCTGACGCCCAAAGTCTTCCTCCGGCTCAAGGTCGAGCCGAGCCCCTGAGCGCTGTCCCCTAGGCTGATGATCGGAGTTCCTAATTCGGCATTTTTAACCACAAAAAGCACGAAAAGTCGCAAAAACCGGTCATCGGAATTCACTGAGTGGTGCGAACGCCGGTGGTGGACTGGACGGACTGGATTTCCAGGGTTTGCCGTTCAGCGGAAGCTTCGGCGCGGGAGTGGAAATTCTTGCGGATTCGCATGCCGTCGAGCCAGCCGGTGAGGCGAAAAACGATCTCCCCTGAGGGATTCGTGAACTCGGAAATGACGAACTGCGGAGTCCGGGACATGTAGGATTTGCCACGTCAACTGACAAATCCGCTGTCTTCTTTTGCTAAGTCATTGATATTCAATGACTGAAAGTGGTGCCCCCACGGGGAGTTGAACCCCGCTTTAAGGATTGAGAATCCCTTGTCCTAACCGATAGACGATGAGGGCGTCTGTTGGAGTGGTGAAGAGTTCAATTTTATTCTCAGCCGTCAAGCGTCCGTTTTGTGAATTTCACGGGTGTAGCTTTG
>JBILJE010000090.1:0-10492 GCA_044377395.1 Rariglobus sp.
CAACGAAACCAGCGCACGGCGGGCCTTGCGGCGTTGCAGTTCCATCAGCGACGTCAGCACCAGGCGCGCTCCGGTTGATCCCACCGGATGGCCCAGCGCGATGCCGCCGCCGTTGACGTTGAGTTTGGCGTCGGGGATCTCGCCCAGCGCGGTTTGGCGTCCGAGGTGCGCGCGGGCATAGTCGGCGGATTTGGCACCGGCTTGGCAGGCGAGAACCTGCGCGGCGAAGGCCTCGTTGATTTCGATCAGGTCGGCGTCGGCCAAGGACAAACCGCTGCGTTGTTCAGCTTGGGCGATGGCGTACACCGGTCCCAAGCCCATACGCGCGGGTTCGCAGCCAGCGTAGGCGTAGTCGATCAGCCGACCGATGGGCGTCAGGCCGGTGCGTTTGAGGCCCGCCTCGCTCATCACCAGCAGCGCGCAGGCGCCGTCGGTGACTTGGGAGGCGTTGCCGGCCGTCACGGTGCCGCCGAGGCGGTCAAAGAGCGGGCGCAGCTTTTGCAGGGCTTCGAGCGTTTGGGAGGCGCGCACGCCGTTGTCCTGGGTGATGGCGGCGGGGGTGGGCGCGCGGCAATTGCGCGGGTAAACCGGGGTGATTTCGGCGGCGTGGCGTTCGCGGGCGGCTCCTGCGTTCAGGTGGGAACGCAGGGCGAACTGGTCCTGCTGCTCACGGCTCAGGCGCCAATCGCGGGCGAGCAGTTCGGCGGTCTGGCCCATGTTGAGGCCGCACACGGGATCGGTGAGGCCGAGCATAAGACTGATCTGCGGGGAAAAATCGGCGGGGCGGAAACGCAGGAATGCGGAGAGTTTTTGCGGCAGCGATTTGGCGCGGGAAAGAACCGAGAACTTGCGAACCGCGCTGGCGTTATAAATGAGCGGGTAATTGCTCATGCTCTCGGCGCCACCTACTAGAAAAATGTCGCCTCGGCCGGCGGCGATTTTCTCGGCGGCCTGGGTGATCGCCTCGAAACCGGAGGCGCAGTTTCGGTGCACCGTGATGGCGGTGACCTGCGCGGGAATGCCGGCGCGCAGGGCGATGACGCGGGAAACATTCGCCGCGTCCAGGGGTTGGCCGACGCAGCCGAAGATGACCTCGTTGATGAGCGCGGGGTCGATTCCGGTGTTGGCGAGCACGGCGGCGACGGCGGTGCGGCCGAGCTCGACCGCGTCTGAGGAGGCTAACTCTGTGCCCATTTTGCAGAACGGGGTACGGGCTCCGGCGACAATGTAGAGGGGTGTTTTCATGGGCGGGCTTCCGTTTTCGGGCGGTTGTCCACGACCTTTTGTTCCTTCAGGGCGACGCCCACCTTTTGCAAGGTGCGCATTTCCTCGGCGGTGTGGGTGAGGATTTTGTTCGGGCTGATTTCGAAGTGCGCGTGCAACAGCTCGCGCACCGTGTGGTGCAGGTGCTCTTCGTCGGCCGCCGTGGTGGCGGTGACGTGGACGTTGATTTCGTCGAGATCGAGGAAGTCGTCATGGGCCTTGCGAAGTTCGATTTGCCAGGCGCCCAGTCCGGGCAGGTCGTCGAGAGCGCGCTCCAGTTCGTTGAAGTCGACGATGGTACCCTTGATTTTCTGAAAGCGCAGGGCGTGGACATCGGAAACACGCGAAATATTACCCACCAGGCGCGGCAGGCGGCGGCCGCAGCACGGGCACGGTTCCCAAGTGATGCCGTGTTCGCAGCGATCGCCGGTGCGGTAGCGCAACACGACGGTTCCGCGCTGGTCGAGGGGCGTCCACACGATCTCACCGCCCTGGCCATCCGGCATCACTTTGCCCGTCTCCGGGTCGATGATTTCCACGATGCCCTGGTCGGCGTACAGGTGGTAACCGGGCGGCGGGGTGCCGGGCGTGATCGGGCATTCGGTCCAGGCGAATTTGGCTTCGGTGAAGCCGTAGGTGGCCATGACCTTCACGTCGGGCGAGCCGACTTGGGCGCACAACTCGCCGAGTTTGCGGCGGGTTCCGGCCGGGACTTTATCGCCGCCGAGCACCAAAAGACGGATACCGGGGAGCGGGGACTTCTGCTCCACGGCCTGTTGCAACACGTGGTAAAGGAACGTCGGCATGCCGACGATCACCTGGGGTTTGAGCTTAAGGATGGCGCGGATGTTACCCTCGGTTCCCATCACTCGGCCGCCACCGGTGGACAACGAAAACACGTTCCGGTCGATGCCTGCGTAATACATGTACCAAAACGCCAGGTGCGGGGCGAACGGGAACATGTTCACCATGCGCTCGTCGGGTTGGACGCCACCTATTTCCACGATGCGCCCGCTGCCCAGGCCCAGCTTGGCGATGTCGTACTGGGTGTACAAAAACGGCACTGGCTCAGTGGAGCGGCCGGTGGTGCTGGTCATAAAAATCGGCCGCCATTCGCGGTCCAGTTCGGCCTTCACCCGCTCGCGGCCTTTGAGCAACGCGCGCAGGATCGTCGACGGGCGGCGGGCCAAAACCTTGGGATCGGGTTTGAGCACGAAGTCCAGCGTGCGCCGTGGGTTTTCGGGCGTGGGCAACAGGTCTTCTTTGGAGGTGAAAGGGATCTTTTGCAGGTCGGCCACGCTGCGGATGTCGTCGGCGGTGAGGCCGTTTTCCTTGAACACGCGTTGGTACTGAACGGAGAAGGGCAGCACGCAGTCGCGCAGGTAGCGGTGGAGGCGTTGACCTTGGTCGGCTTGAGTTTTTTCCCGATTTAGGTGCTGCCAGGAGTCCTTATTGGGGAAGGCGGACATGGGGTGTTGGGGTAACGAACTTTGCGGGGGGGGGATTTAAACCTTAGCTAAGGTTGGCGTAAGGGCTAGGAAGGCGGGAGGAAACGGAGGGGGTAATTTCGGAGGGTATCACAGAGCCGAGCCGGAGCGCCGACACGGAGGGCACGGAGTAAGGCCGGTTGGGATCGGATGAGTGTTTATGAGTGCTCATCAGTGGTTAACCCGAGCGGGGGTGAGGGCGAGGAAGGCGGCGATTTCGTCGAGGCGTTTGGTGCAATCGCTTTCACCGATGGCGATCATGCGGCGGATGTAGCCGTGTTCGAAAAGCAGGGTGGCCAGCATGTCGGAGCGGCGGGCTTCGCGGGTACCGAGACCGCGGGTGGCGAAGCGAAACGTGCGCGGCAGCCGGGATTCGTACTCGTTGGCGAGCATGCTCAAATCCACGGAGGGGCGGATGAGCAGCAGTTGCACCGGGTGAAGGCCGGTGTCCTGCGGATGCGAGTGGGCTTCGAGCAGGGCGTTGACGCGGCGGGTGTTGAGCGCGTCGTAGTCGAGCATGTCCAAAAATACGGAATCGAGCATTAGGCCGATGAGGGTGGCCGGAGACGGGTATTCGTGGGGCGATTGGCTGAGCGCACTCGGGCGGTGGAAGCCGGTATATTGGGTGGAAATGGCGATCATCCGGTTGGCGCCCAGATGCATCGCGGGGGAGAGGGGCGAGGCCAGGCGCACGCCGCCGTCGCCGTGCCAGTCGTTGCCGATCTGGCCGGCAGGGAAAAACAGCGGCAGGGCGCTCGACGCCATGATGTGATCGATGGAGATCCGGTCTTGGATGCTACGGCGGCCGGGACGCTCCCAATCGCTCAAGTTGGAGCCCTGAATCCACGTGGTGGATTCGCCGTTGCTGTAATTGGTGGTGGTCAGGCCGAGCGCGCTCAACCGGCCGGTGCGGATGTTTTCCTCCACGCCCGGCAGATGCCCGTCAGACGAACCGAGGGCCTTTTCCAAAAAGCGGCGCAACGGGGTGTTGTCCACCATGCCGCGGGCCGGGGGCGACAGGTACATACCGCCGGACACCAGGCGTAGCGCCCATTTCGACATGATCGAGGCGATCGCCGGCAGGTCGGTGCGGAAAACCTGATCAATGGTCAGGCCCTCCCACAAGTTGACGAGTTTCTCCATCGCCAAGGGAAAGTCATCCGCGGTGTTAGCGAGGTGGGCGGCATTGATCGCGCCGGCCGACACGCCGGTTAAAACCGGGAAATTGAGCTCGGGGAAATGCCGCGACAGCTGCCGAAGGAAGCCGACCTGATAGGCCGCGCGCGCCCCGCCACCAGCTAGGACCAAGGCGAGTTTGCCGCTCTCTGGCTCCACAAAATCACCCTGTCTATGAGGCGTTGTCGGTAGCGATGAACGATGAACAGATCCTGCCACGCATGTTCAATCGGCACAACGAGCCAATAATTTAGCGCATAAATCGCATAACCGTATGAAAACGGTGGAAAATAGGGAGGGCCATTCGGCGCGCTAAAAAGCCGGATAAACGCGGGAGTTTTTGCAGAACAGGGGCTTCCGCGTGGAAACACCGGCAATTCCCTCGTGCTCATGCCGAAGGTTATCACTCCTACATCAGGGAGTATTAGTGCTCTGAAGGGGTAACTTGGATCGGGTTTGTTGATCCGGATACGGAGTTTTTAACCCCTTCAGCCGAGAAAAAGCATTAGAAGCACAGATTGCGAAATTGTGGTTGGTTTGAACTTCGGAATTCAGGATAAACCGAGTCGAGAAGTCACCTCGCTTGACCTCAAGTTATCCGACAACTCGAAGGGGGGACACGCCTCAGGCACGACCGAAGCGCACGTCCATCCAGACAGCCAGGGCGAGGACGGAGCCGCGGGCGATGAACTTCAGCTCGGGTGAGATCGCGAGGAGGGTCATGCCGTTGAGCAGGGCGGTCATGACCAGCGCGCCGAGGAGGACACCCCAGACAGTCCCGCGGCCGCCCTTGAGCGCGGTGCCGCCGATCACACACGCGGCGATGGCGTCCAGCTCCATCAAATCGCCGACCGTGGTGGTCGAGGCGCCCGAGAAGGCGGTGGTCATAAAACCGGTCAGCGCCACTGCCATGCCCATCAACACAAAGGACCCGATCAACACGGCTTGGACGGGAATGCCGGAAAGGTGGGCGGCCTCCTCGTTGCCGCCGATCGCGTAGAGGTAGCGTCCGAAGGGTGTGTGCTTGGTCAGGAAATACACTGCGCCCGCCACCGCCGTCAGCAGGACCAGAGAAAGCGGCACGCCGCGGAAATGGTTGCAGACCACGACCAGCGTGAAGGCCAGGACCACCGGCCCGGCCCATCGCAGCGCGGCGACGGCGGTGGTGGGCACGGGGAGACTGAGTCGGCGGCGCGCGGCGCGGGCGCTGACCTGGCTCCAGGCAAGGAAGACCGCTATGGCGGTGGCGAGCCCCAAGCCGACCGACGCGGGCAGGTAGTAGGTCGTGAGCAGCGAGTAGAGGTTGTCGGCGTCGCCGCGTGCGACCGGGATGGTCGAGTTTTGGATCACCAACCAGAACAACCCTTTAAAAACGAGCAGGCCGCCCAGCGTGATGATGAAGGAGGGAATGCGTTGCTTGACGATCAGCGTCCCCATCAAACCGTAAAGCAGCAGGGCAACCATGAACCCGGCGAGCAGGGCGGCAGGGGCGGACCACGCGTGCTGGAAGACGAGGACCGCAGCGATGCCGCCGATCAAACCCACGCCGGAGCCGGCTGACAGGTCGATGTTGCCGGTGAGGATCACCATGAACATGCCCAAGGCGAGGGTCGCTACCATCGAGTACTCGATGAGAAGTTGCGTGAGGTTGCGCGGTCCGAGGAAGGCCGGTTCCTTAAGCGTGAAAAAGATCGCGATCGCCACCAAAGCGAGTGGTAACGCGAGGGGTTGGATGAACTTGCGCATAAAAAGTCGAGGTGGTCAGGCGGCGTGCTGGGCGAGGGCGGCGGAGAGGAGGCGTTCCTGGGTGAATTCGGAGCGTACGAAATGCCCGCCAATCGCGCCTTCGTGCAGCATGATAATGCGGTCGCTCATGCCCATCAGCTCGGGCAGTTCGCTCGAAACGAGGATCACGGCCTTACCCTCGGCGGTGAGCCGGTTGATCAGTTCGTAAACTTCGAGCTTGGCGCCGACGTCGATCCCTCGGGTGGGTTCGTCGAGCATCACGACCTTCGGTCCGGTCATGAGTGCTTTGCCGATCACGACCTTTTGCTGGTTGCCGCCCGAAAGTCCGCCGACGCGGTGGTCCTGGCCGGGTGCTTTGACCCGCAGGGCGGAGAAGAAGTGCTGGTTGCGCACATGCTCGGCACCGGTGTCGATCGTGCCGGTGCGGCCGGTGAACTGCCCCAAGCTGGAGAGTGAGAGGTTGAAGCCGATGGACTGGTCGAGCACCAGTCCGTAGCGGCGGCGGTCCTCGGTCACGAGCACCAGCCCGCGTGCGATGGTGGTCCGGGTGTCTTCGTTGACGAGTGGCTCGCCGGCCAGGCGCACCTCGCCCGCGAGACGATGGCCCCACGCACCGAACAAATGCATGAGCAATTCCGTGCGTCCCGAGCCCATCAGGCCGCCGAAGCCAAGCACCTCGCCGGCGCGCAGCTCGAAGGCGATGTCGCGTAAAAACGCGGGGCGGCCGAGGCGGGGCGCGACGCTCAGACCGTTGACTTCCAGCAGCGGCGGCGCGTCGGGACTGGGCGGGGCGGCGTGGCGGGGAAACAGGTCGGTGATCGCGCGTCCGACCATGTGCCGGATGACCTCCGCGACTGAGGTGTCGGCGGTGCGCAGCGTGGTGATCGTCTGGCCGTCGCGCAGGACGGTGATGCGATCGGTGATGGCAAAGACCTCGTCGAGCTTGTGGGAAATGTAGATGCAGGCCGTGCCCTGGCTGCGCAGTCGGCGCAGGTGATTGAGTAGCACAGCGACTTCCTGCTCGGTGAGGGCGGCGGTCGGCTCGTCGAGCACGAGCACGCGCGAGCGCTTGTCGATCGCGCGGACGATCTCGATGAGCTGCTTCTGGCCGATGCCCAGGGCCTTGACCGGCATCTCGGGGTCAAGGAGCAGACCAAAGTCGGCGAGCAGGGCGGCGGCGCGCCGGTTCATTTCCAACCAGTCGATCCGGCCCAGCCGGCCTGGGGCGCGGCCCAAAAAGATATTCTCGGCGATCGAGAGCTCTTCAACCAAGGCAAACTCCTGGGTGATGACAGCGATGCCTGCCTGCTCGGCGTCGCGGATCGAGTGGAACGCCACGGGCCGTCCGTCGACGAGCAACTCGCCCTCGTAGCTGCCGTGCGGGTGGATGCCGGAGAGCAGCTTGATCAGCGTGGACTTGCCGGCACCGTTTTCGCCGCAGAGCGCGTGGACCTCGCCCAACTCCAGGCCGAAGCTAACCTCGCGCAGGGCGATCACCCCTGGGAATTTTTTGACGAGGCGACGGGTTTCGAGCAGCGGCATGGGAGGTCGGGCGGAGGCGGGCGGAGGTGGCGAGGTGGAGAAAGCGGGAGCGCGACGTGTCACTTCAACGAGTCGGCTGCATGGAATCCAGAGTCGACGATGACGGACTTGAGATTGGCCGCGTCCACCGCCACGACCGTTTCATAAACCGCAGGGACGTCCTTCAGGCCGTTGTGCAAGGTGATCGTGCTGGCCGGCGCCTCGCCACGGGCGGTGGCGACGGCGATGCGCGCTGCGGCGGTGGCGAGCTGACTGAGCGGCTTGTAAACCGTCATGCTCTGAGTTCCGCGCTGGATGCGCTGGCAAGCAGTGAGGTCGGCGTCTTGGCCGGTGACGAGGACCTTGCCGGCGAGACCCTCTTCCATGAGCGCCTGGATGGCACCGCCGGCGGTACCGTCGTTGGATGCGATAACGGCGTCGATCTGGCGTCCGGCCTTTGTGATGGCCGCATTCATGATTTTTTTGGCGTTGTCCGGCTTCCAATCGAGCGCCCAGTCCTCGAAGACCACCTCGATTTTACCGGCTTTGATCAAAGGCTCCAGAATCTTGTCCTGGCCCTGCTTGAAGAGCTTGGCGTTGTTGTCGGAGGGAGCGCCGTAGATGCGGACGATGCGCGCCGGACGGTCGGTCGGGAGGCGCGTCGCGATGTAGGCCGCCTGCGTTTCGCCTACCTTCACGTTGTCGAAGGACAGATAAAGGGCGATGTTCGCGTCGAGGATGAGTCGGTCATAGGCGATAACCGGGACCTTGTCACGGTTGGCGGATTGCACGGCGCGGGAGAGGGCGGCGCCATTGTAGGGCACGACGACGAGCACATCGACGGCGCGCGTCAGCAACGATTCGATGTCGCGGACCTGGCGGGTGTTGTCGGAATTGGCGCTCTGAACGATGACACGCGCGCCGAGCCGCTCGGCCTCGGCGACGAAGGTGTCGCGGTCGCGCTGCCAGCGCTCCTCCTTGAGCGTGTCGAGGGAGAGGCCGATGACCGGCTTTTCTTTGGAGGCGTAAACGGGAAGGGACAACGTGATGACGGCGAGCGCCACCGTAAGCGAACGGATGTAGTTCATGGTCGGGGTGTGGGTCTATCGGACGACTAGGGGAGTCCAGGGTAGGCCAACGATATCCGGCCATTATAAACAAGGCGCAACAAAATAATGGGAGGCAGAAGCACCGTATTGCACACCACCGCAGCCGCCCCCACCTCCGTTCTCGCTGATGATCTCCGCTGCCCGCTCAGGTCTGGATTTGGATCCGCGTTTTAACCTGAACTCCGAAGCTGGCATCGATGAGCTGGTGCAAGATGCTGGAGCAGAAGATCGTGAGTGAATCGCCGAGGTGCACTAAATAGTGCTTCGACGTAGCGCGACAGCGCGAAGATGGCAGCTCGGCTCGGCTCTCTGGCCCGCAGGGCCGTTTGGCGTGGGTGCTCGCTCGGCGGGCAACGCCGAACGCAACGGGTGAATGAACAGCCAAGAGGAGGCTCTGCTCATCTCGCAACTCACTGCCGCCGTCATTGCGGGCGAAGGCCAGCGCGCCCTCGCCACCGGCCTTGAGAGCAACGCCTGGTCGGCTGCGCAACGCGTACGGTTCGCCAAGGCACTCGCCCGCATTGATTTTATTGCCGGTATGCGCCGCTCCACCCTCAGCGAGTGGGGGGCCGGATCGATCCTTTTGGGAAGTCATCCGGACCTGCGCGAGACGTTCATTTTACCTGAAGACAAATTTAACTGGTGGCGGCTCGCCGGCCCCTTGATTCCTGCCGGCTGGTTCGATCAGGCCCGCGCCTTGCTGAGCCGTGCCTACATGAAAGACATTATGCCCTCCGTCGATTCGTCGGCCCGCCGCCTAAACCTCACTCGCTTACACCAAGCCACAGAAGAACTCATCGGTAAAAACCGTGGTTTCCTCTTTGGAAAAAGTTTGTTTGGCAATATTTTACCGAAATATGAAAATTGCTTTGCCAACTTGGCCAGGTGCCAGACCCAGCTCGACTTCGCCCGCATCGCTCTCGCCCTGGCCGACTGGCGCGAGACACACGGCACCTATCCCGCCACGCTCGCCGAACTCCCGCCCGAGGCCGGCCTCGCCCACCACGTTCACGACCTGCTCACCGGCCAACCGTTCACCTACCGCCCCGCGGCCGACCGCGCGAGCTACCGCCTCTACGCCTTCGGCCCGGACGGCAAAGACGACGGCGGTGAAAGGGCCGCCCCGGACGACCGCAACCCCCGCGACTGGGTGTGGTCCGGCGGCGGGCATTGATCTGCGAGCGGTATTCTCCCAACGTGAGCGCTCACACCATGCGTCGTATTTGGACCATTTTCCCCCTGCTCGCCTCCGCCGCCTTCATGGTGCAGGGCTTTCGACTACTCTTCCGCGCCTCGCAGGGGGCAGGTTGGAGCGCGGCCTCGCCTGCATTGTTCGGAGTGATCTGCCTGATCGTCGCTGCATGCCTAGCCGCGCCGCGCCTTGTCATCGTTATCACTTCCCCGCTGAACACGCTGCTCGGCGCGTTGGTTTATCCTCAGCACCGTTTCACCGCCCCGCCTGATGATCTGCTACTCAAGTTGCGCATCCGCATTTGGGATGGGCAGTTCGAGTCGGTCGAAAAACAGCTCACGGCCCTGTTCGCCGCCTATGAACCAAATCCCGGCCTCTATCATCTGCGCACCCTGTTGGAAGTGGCCCAGGGAAGCGCAGTCGAACCGGTGACAGCCGATGCCGCACGTCAGCTCTCCGCCAAGGATTTTGAAGCTTATGAACGGCTGCTCCAAAAATTCCCAGGGCGCCCGGTTTATTCAAAAAACACACCCTGAAAACTACGGCAGCTTCGGTTTCGTGTCGCCGCCACCATCTCAGACCATGCTGGCGCAATCTAGTAGGCTGTAACATTTAGAGTGTCGGATAGTAGCTGAACGTGGACGGGTGTCTGACGGATGCGGAGTTTTAACGCTAAGATCGCAAAGAACGCTAAGAAGTCGGGCCTAGGATCGGTCCTTTGCGGTCTTGGCGAACTTTGCGTTAAAATTCCGGTTCCGAACTCAGCACCTCCATCCGACACTTTAAATGTTACAGCCTACTAGGTGGAGTCGGGAACAGGACGGGAAATAGGGCTATTTGACCCTCCTCTAAACCGGAATCGGTTCTCGCAATCGCGCCTGCCTCATCGGGGGAATCCATTGGGCTAACCTGCGGGTGGCGGGCTGGTGAGCGCCGCGCCGAGTTCACCGATTTGGGCCCAGGGCAATACCCGGGCCTGCGGGCGCTGCTCGGCACGT
>JBILJE010000350.1:0-3035 GCA_044377395.1 Rariglobus sp.
ATGACTACGTTGACGATCTCGGTGGCGACGCCGTCGACGTAGCGCACGGAGACCTGCGACTTGGCGTCGGGGCGCAGCCACTTGACCTTGCCGCTCTTGCGGATGGCGGTGAGTTCGCGGCCGAGTCGGTGGGCGAAAATGATCGGGGCGGGCATCAGCTCCGCGGTCTCGTCGGCGGCGAAGCCGAACATCAGGCCTTGGTCGCCAGCGCCCTGCTCGGCGGTCTTTTTGCCGGCGGCTTTTTTGGCGTCCACGCCCTGGGCGATGTCGGCGGACTGGGCGGTGAGGTAGTTGTTGATGAAAACGGTGTCGGCGTGAAACACGTCGTCGTCGTTGGTGTAACCGATGTGGCGGATGGCGTCGCGGATGACCTTGCCCACGTTGATGACCTCGTCGATCGGCTTGGTTTTGCCGGTCTTTTTGTCCTGCAACGAAGGGATGGTGATCTCGCCACCAACAACGACGACGTTCGATTTGACGAACGTTTCGCAGGCGACACGGGAGTTTTTGTCGATCGCAAGACATGCATCGAGGATGCTGTCGGAAATGAGGTCGGCAACCTTGTCAGGATGCCCCTCGCCTACGGACTCGGAGGAAAACACGAATGAGTTGGCCATAAGATAAGAGATGGAAAGCGAGTCATCGGCACAACCTGCGCGCAAGTTTAATATCAACGTATGCAAATATCCTGATGTGTTGAATGTGCCGGTTTGAGTTTTCCGGAAACAAGGTGGGGCGATGCGGTACTAAGCGAGGCGACGCATGCCTGAACACACGGACCCACGCCCTCTCGCCGAAGCCGAGTTATCTTGGCAGCAAACTCGTGGACGAAAAATCCTGCTGGTGGACGACGAACGGCTTAACCGGAGCATTTTACGCAAGATTCTCGAACCGGAAGGCTATGTGATGGCGGAAGCCGACTCGGCCGAAGCCGCCCTGGACCAGTACGCGACTTTTGCGCCCGACCTCGTCCTGTTCGATGTGTTGCTGCCGGGCATGAACGGGTTCGACGCCTGCCGGGAACTGCACCGCCGCTACCACACCCAAACCGCCCCGGTCATGTTTATCACCGCCAAACGGGAGTTGGAGTCCATAGTCGAAGGCTTTGATGCGGGCGGGGTGGATTACGTATTAAAGCCGTTTCGCCAAAAAGAGGTGGTGGCCCGAATTCACACCCACTTGCAGATCCGCATGCTGTTCGCCCAACAACTGAAGCTGGTCGCCCAACTCAGCCGGGCCAATGCCGCCAAAACCCGCTTTCTCGGCATGGCGGCTCACGACCTGCGCAATCCGCTCGCCACGATTCGCGGCCTGGCGGAGTTCCTTCTGGACGGCACCGTCGGACCCCTGAGCCCCGAGCAAGCGGAGCTGGTCGAACTCATCCACCACACCAGCCAGGGGATGGTTACCCTAGTTAACGACCTACTTGATTTAGCGACCATCGAGTCCGGTGAATTCAAACTTGAGTCCGCGCCAACGCGTTTGGCCGACTTGGTGGCCCACGCGGTCTCTCTCTCTGCTTTGGCCTCAACGCGGAAACGCACACGGATCGAATTTGCCACGGGGCCTGATGCGCCGCTCATCCGTGTGGATGCGGCCAAGGCCCGTCAGGTCATCGACAACCTGTTGAGCAACGCGGTCAAGTACTCGCCGCCCGGTTCAACCATTCGCGTTGCACTTGAAGTCGACGCCGACACCCGCAGCCAGATCCTCCGGGTGCGTGACCAAGGCCCCGGTATTCCGGAGCACGAGCGAGACCGCCTGTTTACTGATTTTGGCCGTCTCTCGAACCGGCCCACCGGAGGCGAACAATCCGTCGGCCTCGGCTTGGCGATCTGCCGAAAGATCGTGGAGTCGCACCGCGGCACCATTGAGGCCGAGAACCACCCGGATGGCGGGTGCGAATTTCGCGTTACGTTACCCGATTTCCCCACATGAACCTCATCGAAAAAGCGCTCATCGTCGATGATGAGTACCACATCCGAAAATACATGGGCTTGGTGCTGCGCTCCATGGGCGTCACCACGATTTGCGAAGCCACCACCGGGGCAGAGGGCGTGGACGCCTACACCCGCGAGCAACCCGACCTGGTCCTGCTCGACGTCAATATGCCCGTCATGGACGGGATCGAAGCCCTGCTCAAAATCCGCAGCATCAATGCCGACGCGAGCATCGTCATGCTGACCTCGTTAGCCACGCGTCATACCATCGAACAAGCCGTCGACGGCGGTGCACTTCACTACATCCGCAAAGACACTCCGCGTGCTGAACTCATTGCGCTGCTCACCGGCTTATTGGCGGAGAAAAATCAGGTTGTAAGTTGAGCCATGGACACCGCCACCCCTACGACCGCGAATGTGATGGCGAATGCGACAGGAACTTCTACGCCGCTCCCGCGATTGGGTGAAGTGCGCTTCAGCTTGCCGGAATTGCTTCACGAGCTTCAGGTGGAACGCACGAGCGGCTCGTTCTCCCAAGAAAAACTCCACCAGGCGGAAATCAGCCAGCTCTTTAAAAATAGGAATAAACACCGTGGCGATCCAATCGCCTAACGCCAGTTTGGGCGACCGCATTCGCCAACTCCCCGCGTTTGAATTTTCCGCCGAGTTGGCGGTACTTGAGCAGGAAATCCCCCAGGGATTACCCCTGCTCGAACGCATCATCGAGCAGGGCATTGTGCCCAAGGACCTTGCCTGTAAACTTTACGCCGACTTCCTCGGCATCGCCTATGTGGACCCGTTTGCGTCTCTGATCACGGATGAGGCCGTCCAAGCTATTCCGGCGGAAATCGCCAAAAAAGTACAGGCCATCGGTCTGTACTTCATCGACGGCGTGCTCACGGCCGCCTTTTCCGCGCCCGAAGATGCGGCGCGCGTCAAGCGCCTGAGCCAGATTATTAAGCAGCCTGTGAGCCCTGTGTTTGCGCTGCCGCGCGACATCGATGACGTCATCCTGATCCAGTATTCGAATGAAACCGATATCTCCTCGGAAATTAACGAGTTAAGTTCGTCCTCGGTTTTCAATAATCCGGAACT
>JBILJE010000352.1:0-3009 GCA_044377395.1 Rariglobus sp.
AGCAGCAGGTCGTTGGTTGGGTTTTGGCTCACGTGGGCCGGACACGCAATAAAGCCCCCTTTGGCGTGATTCAGTATGCGGATGGCGATGTGGTTTTTACCTGGTTGCAGGACTCCCACCGGCACCGTGTAGATGCGCTCCTGGTGACGGTGGGCCGTTTCGCCAACCAGTACCCCGTTAATCCATACCGCATCGGTGGTGCCTATTTCGCCTAGCAGCAGGCGATGCGCTTGGGTGCACGCTGCCGCTGTTACCTCAAAATCGCGTCGCACCCAGGTGATGCCCCGGAAGGCACCAAAACCGGCATCTTCCCAGCTGCTGGGGAGCGCTATGGTTTTCCATTCGCGGTCGTCGAAATTCAGCGCCGACCAAGCCGGCGTGGCGCTGGTACCCGCGTCGGTTCGCTGCCACCACCGTTTGGTTTGCTCCTCGGCCGTGATTCCGGCCTTACGCTCGGCCGTAAAACGGTCGAGCGCGGCGATTTTTTCCGGATAGTCCTTCAGCGGAAGCAAGCTGTCCCTTGGCATCCAGGCCTCGGCCGGGGAGCCGCCCCAGGTGCTTTGCAATAGTCCGATCGGTACGCGCAGATCCGAGCGCAACTGGCGGCCAAAGAAATAACCCACGGCGGAAAAACCGCCGCCTTTTGCCAGTGTTTCCGGGTTAGCGACGTGCCACTGGGCAGAGCTATTTTTTGCCGCAAAGTCGCTACTCGGGTTAGCCGAAAGGGAACGCGGAGTCGTAAACAATCTCAGTCCATCATCGTCCGAAGCGGCCTGCGCGGCCGCGCCCCCAGTGGCTTTGGTTAACGGGAAGTCCATGTTCGACTGCCCGGCGCACACCCAAACATCCCCCACCACTATGTTTTCCAGGGTACGGCGTTTTTTCCCACTCTCCACCGAAAGTACAAGTGGCCCCAGGGACGGCAAGGGCGCGAAGGTCACCTGCCAGCGACCATCAAGCCCGGCGACCCCTTCAAGCGTTTGCCGACCCACCGTGACGCGTACATTCGCGCCCGGTTCGCTCCAGCCCCAAATGGGGACAGGCACGTCCCGCTGGAGCACCATGTTATCCGTAAACAGGGGATGCAGAAACGGCAGGTCGCGCTTTTCTGCGGCAGCGGCCAGAACCACCGTCATTAAAAACAGAACGATACGTTTTAGGGGCATGTGCTGGGTTGAGCTCAAATGAGGGATGCGGAGGGCGTTTTACGGTTGGTCCTGAAGTGCCAGTCCTTGGCCGTCGTTAGACCCGTTGAGCTGCAGGTTTATGATCTGACCTGTGCGCAGCGTTACGGTGTAAACGGAGTCGGTACTCAGCTTCACGCTTGAGACCGGACTGGTTGTTACGTCGCCCTCAAAAGGGACGAGCAGGGTGATGAGCCGGGTAACGCCGACCGCCTGCCGTGAATGCCGCAAGGTGAGGGCAGGGGCAGGAGGGTCGTTTTGGTTTTCAAACCACCAACCGAGGATTTCAGGCTGGGTTACCGCTGAGTCCGCAGAAAACGTGTCTGCTCCCTGGAGTGAGATCACGGCGAGATTGGGCATGTCGGGCTCCGCGGTCCACGTCACGCGACCTCCATTAGCGGTCATCCACTTCGTGGATTTCAGGTGCCAACGGGCCTCATAGCGGTGGGGAAGCGTATCGCCCGGTGTCAGCGTATCTAAAACAGCGGCGTAAGGCTCATTGCCGGGTGATGGTTTAACAAAAAGAACTTCTCTGCGGTGTGTGGCGGGAAGCGCGGTGTAAGGGCTCACCTTTTTGCCTCGATCGGGGACTTCATTGCCGTAGCCCGAGGCATACCAGCCACTCGAATAATCAACGTCACGGGTTGTTTCAAAGCGGGGGGCCGGCAGGTTTGCTGGATTAAGTCCGATGGGGTCTCGCTCACCGTTCCAATTGCGGACCTGCCCCATGCCATCCACCAGCACGGTGTTATGGGCGGCAGTGGTCTGGCCCCATGTGCGCCAATCACTGGCGTCATATTTGTAGCCGCCGTTATCAAAGAGGAAATAACGGCCCTTGAAGTAGGCGACGATGTTCAGTGCATCCTGGTGCCCATGCCAACCGCCTAAATGGCCCGTATCGAGCAGGACGTAGGAGTCCTGCCGGCTCCAGCCTGTACGCATGATTTGGTAGCCACTTTCCGCCAGATATTCGCTGGTCCAGCTCGGCGCAGGGGGCATCGGTTGCGTACCTGCGGCATCGGCGGCTGCCCACCGAAGGAGTTCGCTGTCGGGGAAACGGGCCGCGAGAAAGGCCCGCTTATCCGCTTGGTGTACAAGGGCGACGCCATCGTTGACCCGAGGAGTTGACCGGTCGGGTCCTAGCATACGCACGCCCCATTCGGCCAAGCTGAGCAGTTTAGTGCGCAACAGGGGCGAGAGTTCGGCATCCTGGCCACTGGCCTCGGCGTTGTTCCACAAATCGATGAGTTTGTCGCAAACCCATTGGCCGTACCCCGGGGCCATTTCATACCATCCGCCATCCGCCAAAGTGCTTTCGCGCATCAACCGGTCGAGCTGCCGCGAAGCGGTCATGCGCCACGTTTTGGCATCGCGAAACTCAGGAAACTCACTGCCTACCGTATAAAGCCCAGTCATCGCGAAGACGAAATGGTTCGTGGGATTAAACTCCGCAACCGATAGGAAATTGGCTTGGTCCCAGATCGAGGTAAGGTACGCGATGACGTCCTCATCACTGAGTTGATCACTGTCTATAACGGCGTAGAAACCGGTAAACCAAGCGTTGGTCATACGTAGCCCCGTCTCCAGTTTACGCCAGGCCGAACCCGGCTTTTCGTCTTTTACGGCTGGTACACTGACTTGACGAATCCATGAGCGCGTGAGCTTGGCCCAAGCCTTGGCGTAGGCCGGGTCACGCGTATCCTTGTACGTTAACGCGATGGCGCTGAGGTCCGCGTGGCGGTTGAGTGCCCAGACCCATTCATGCGTGGCCAGCGGGGTGCCGAGGGAATGATTGGCCAGCCAATCGACCTCGCCGTTCGGGAAT
>JBILJE010000353.1:0-3003 GCA_044377395.1 Rariglobus sp.
CCGCCGATGACATTGGCGCAGAGAACGAAAAACTTGTTGGTATCAACCGCCTTGCCCGGGCCGATCAGGTTGTTCCACCAGCCGGGTTTTTTGTCGGTGAGGGCGTGAATGCCCGCGCAGTGGTGGTCGCCGGAGAGCGCGTGGCAGATCAGCACGGCGTTATCGCCGGTGGCGTTGAGCCGTCCGTAGGTCTCGTAGCGCAGCGTAAAACCAGGGATCGCCAGTCCGTTATCAAAGGTGAACGGGGCGCTGGAAACGAAGTCGCGGGGCTCAACGAGGCCGGCCTCTCCGGGTTCGGAGCGGGCTGACGTGTGGAGATCGGCGGAGGCATCGTTCATGGCAGTGAAGGCAGCCAAACAACGGTTCACAGGGAAAATGGCAAGGAGTGAGAAAAACGAAGTGAGATCGTTTTTCGCCCTTGTCCCCAACACCGCAGCTCGACGGGCGACTGGCGTTGCGCGAGGTTGGGCGCATGGCTCAAAACGATTTTCTCGATGGAAAGCGCGAGCGCGGGGACGAAGACGGCATTAAGCCCGTGCTCGTGTCTGCGCGTTCCACCGGTGGCGGCTGGCACCTGGAGCATTCGTATGCGGGCTTGCCTGCCGCGTTTTGGACCGAGGTGACGCCGAGCGCCGTGCAAGCCCCCCAGCTCGCTCTCTTTAACCACCGGCTCGCGCGGGAACTGGGGCTGGATGCGGACGTGCTGGCCGGCGCGGAAAGCGCAGCTATTTTTGCGGGTAATCAACTGCCGCCGGGCGCCAAGCCGCTCGCGCAGGCTTATTCAGGACACCAATACGGGCACTTCACCACGCTGGGCGACGGTCGCGCCATCCTGTTGGGCGAACAGATCACGCCGACGGGCGCGCGCTTCGACATCCAGCTCAAGGGCGCAGGGCCGACGCCGTTTTCACGGCGGGGCGACGGGCGGGCCGCGCTCGGGCCGATGTTGCGCGAATACATTATCAGCGAGGCGATGGCGGCGCTGGGAATACCGACCACCCGCAGCCTTGCGGTGGCGACCACGGGCGAGCCGGTGTGGCGGCCCGAAGCGCGTCCTGGCGCGGTGCTCACGCGAGTGGCGGCAAGCCACCTCCGCGTGGGAACCTTTGCGGGCGCTGCGGCGCGCGGAAACTTGGAGGAGTTACGAGCGTTGGTCGATTACACGATCGGCCGACATTACCCGCAGCTTCTGGAGGCACCGAACCCTGCGCTGGCGCTGCTTGAAGCCGTGGTCGAGCGGCAAGCCGCGCTGGTGTCGCGCTGGATGCTCGTGGGCTTTGTGCACGGCGTGCTGAACACCGACAACGTGGCGCTTTCGGGCGAGACGATCGACTACGGCCCCTGTGCGTTTATCGACACCTATGACCCGGCAACTGTGTTCAGCTCGATCGACCGCCACGGGCGCTACGCCTTTGGCAACCAGCCGAAAATCACCCACTGGAACGTAACGCGGCTGGCCGAGGCGCTGCTCACGGTGTTGCACGAAGACGAGGACACCGCCGTGGCGCTGGCGCAAGAGGCGCTGGGGCGTTTTGACGTCCAGTATCAAACCCACTGGCTGGCGGGCATGCGGGGCAAACTGGGGTTTTTTAACGCCGAGGCCGAAGACGCGGCGCTGGCGGAGGATTTGTTAACGTGGATGCACACGACGAAAGCCGACTTCACCAACACCTTCGCCGCGCTCTCCGATGGCACCGCGGCGAACGGCATCAGCGGCGCGGATACGCAGTTAACCGGTTGGTTGGGACGTTGGCGGCAGCGGCTGGCGCGGCAGGGGCAAACCGAGGTCGAGTCGCTGCGGCTACGGCAGGCGAACAACCCGGCGGTGATTGCGCGTAACCACCGGGTTGAGGCGGCTCTGGCTGCGGCCGAACAAGGCGATTTCGGCGTGTTGGAACAACTCCTCGCGGACCTGGCCTCGCCCTTCGATCACACGCGCGTCGATCCGCAGGCACGCGAACCCGCGCCTGAAGGCGGGGAGGCGTACCGCACGTTTTGCGGCACTTGAGAGGGCTTAGGGAAGCGGAAGTAGTAAAATGCCGGATAGGCACCAGCATTGGATCCAGCCCACACGGAGGTGGGCCCTCCCTCGATCCCGCGCTTCCCTCGGAGGGACGACCTCCGTGTCGTCCGTGCCGAAAAGTTGGCCTGTTGGCCTTCCCGACCACCCCAAAGCGCACCGCGCCGCACTCATAAGCTTCGCAGTCTTGATTTTTCTAAAAGCCCGCTAAAGTTAGCGGGCTTTTCCTTTTTTCCTCATTTAACCTCGTCTCTCTATGTCTACCGCAACGCCGCAAAAATTCGAGTTCCAGGCTGAGATCAAGCAGCTCCTCGATATCGTCATTCACTCGCTCTATACGGAGAAGGAAATCTTCGTGCGCGAACTGGTTTCCAACGCCTCCGACGCGATTGAGAAGTTCCGCCACCTTCAGCTCACCGAGAAAGACGTCGCCGACGACCAGCTTGCCCTGGAGATCAACCTCACCACCGACGACACTGCAAAAACCCTCACGTTGCAGGACGCCGGCCTCGGCATGACACGCGCCGAGTTGATCGAAAACCTCGGCACCATCGCCCACTCCGGCTCCAAGGCTTTCCTCAAAGCCCTCAGCGAAGGCGGCCAAAAAAACAGCAATCTGATCGGCCAATTCGGCGTCGGTTTCTACTCCGCGTTCATGGTCGCCAAGACGGTGAAAGTTTACTCCCGCTCGTGGAAAAAGGACGAGCCCGCCCACGTCTGGACCAGCGACGGTTCCGGCAGCTACGAGATCGAGGAAGTCGACGACCAGCAGCGCGGCACCAAGATCGTCATCGAGCTCAAGGACGACTGCGGCGAATTCGCCACCGAAGGCCGCATCAAGGAAATCCTCGAACGCTACAGCGCCTTCGTGTCGTTCCCGGTCAACCTCGGCGGCAAGTTGATCAACACCGTTCAGGCCCTGTGGCTGCGCAGCAAGAGCGAGATCACCGACGAGCAGTACACCGAGTTTTATAAATTCCAGG
>JBILJE010000354.1:0-3002 GCA_044377395.1 Rariglobus sp.
ACACCGACCGTGAGACCTTGGTGAAGATCGGTAAACACGCCGAAAACAACTTCGTGGGTGTGCCCTGCGGCATCCTTGACCAAGGAGTTTCCGGCTTCGGCAAGGGCGATCACCTGGTGTTTATCGACTGCCGCGGACCGCGATTCGACACGGTGCCGCTGCCCAAAGGCGCCCATTTCTGGATTTTCAACACCCATCACAAGCACGCGCTGGTAGATGGTTTGTTTGCAGCGCGCCACCGGGAGTGCATGGAGGTCGCCAAGGTGTTGGGCGTTTCCTTGCTGGTCGAGGCGACCTCCGCGCAGGTCGAGGCCGCCAAAGACCGCACAAGCGTCGATGCGTATCAGCGAGCCAAACACGTGGTCGAGGAGATCGGCCGCGTGGGACAGACCGTTACGGCTCTCAATCAGGGGGATCTGACCGAGGTGGGGCGCCTGTTGACGGCCTCGCACCGCAGCTCTCAGCACCTGTTTGGCAACAGCACCGGCGAACTGGATTTCCTGGTGGATACGCTCACGGCGACCGACCACGTGTACGGGGCGCGCTTGACCGGCGGCGGTTTTGGCGGGGCGGTCATGTCGCTGACGAGCTCGGCTTTTGGTAAAGAGCAGGCCGATGCGGTTGCTGCGGCCTACGAGAAGAAATACGGCGCGCGCCCCGACGTTCTGCACATGCGCACCGGCGCAGGTGCGCAGCAGCTCTGAGCGGAAACGGAGCGGCGGGGGGCGAGAGAACGAGTAGGAGTAAGAGAACGATTACGGCGGGACGACCTCCGTGTCGTCCGTGTTCTGGATAAGTAGCGCAGACTTCCAGTCTGCCTCCGTGGCTCAACCCAGCCGAGCAAGCTACAAGCCCGAAGCAGACTGGAAGTCTGCGCTACTTTCAGTTTCCGCGCCAGCGTTAGCGCAGGATCGGGTGTTCGGCTAGGGCCAGTAATTCGCGAATCCGGTCCTGCTGTGCTCGGCTGATGGTCTGCCCTGCGCCGAGATCGCGGATGTTGGCGACGGCCTCCGTGAGGCGATGGTCGAGCGTTTGCAGCGTGGGGTCATTGGCTAAAAGCCGTTTGGGCGGCAGGCTGGCGCGGATTCGCTCGAGGGCTTGGGCGGCCTCTTCGAGCAGGCGGGGGTTAACCTTGTTGAGTTCGAATAGCGCGCGGCGGTCGGAGGCGAGAATGCCTTCGGATCGCGAGAGTTGGGTGAGCACACGGCGGGGCGTTGTCGTGATCTCCTCGGGCGTGAGTTGGCGCGTCTCAGTCGAGGTCTTGCTGCTCTGGTTGAGCGCGTTGACGGGTTGTGGCAGCACCAGGCCGTCCCAGACGGTCGGATACAGGGTGACCAATTGCGCCTGCACCACGGTCTCGGTGGTGGTGCGAAAGGCGAGCGGAACCTTTACCGTGGAGGGGACGTCGAGCATGCGGCGGATCTCGGTGCCAACCTGGCTGGCGGTGAGAATTTCAGCGAACAGTCCGAGGTTAACCGGTTGTATGCTGCGCAGGAACACGGCGCGCTGCCGTGCCGCTTCCAACGCGGGCTGCTCCACCTTGAGTTTGGCTAAGTCGAATTTGTCCCAAGTGACAATGATGGGGTCGCTTTCGGCGGTGGTCATGACCACCAAGCCCTCGGGTCGCGCTTCCCAAATGCCGACGAAATCTACCGATTTCCCGTTGGCGCCAGTGAGTTGGACCGAGGCTTCAGCCAGCGTGGCGGAAAGGGTAATCGCGAGTAGCGGGGTAACGAGTAATCGGAGGTTCATGTCAGGTGTGATTTAGGGGTTCCGACGTTGGGATTGATCGCCCAAGTCAGCTGCGGAGCGGTGGTTGTTCGATAGGGGGAGCAGTCGAACCTTAGCTGCGCTCGCTGCCGGAGGATGCGACCGCGCGGAAGCCCGCTTTGAACGGCCAGCAGACGGCTGCGAGGAGTGTGCCGACGATCGTGGAGACAGCGCGCATCGGCCAGCGCAGCCCGCCGATGACCGGCTTGAGGCCGCGTTGCAGGCCAGGGCGCGACGAATAAGCCAGCGAAGCGGCGGTGATCAGGACGATGCCGATGAATTTTTGAAACGCGTTGATGTGGATCGGCTGGCCGTACAGCTGCGAGACGATCTCCACCACGAGGATGGCTCCCACGTACCCGATGAGCAGGAAGGCGGTGTGTTCGAGCACGGGGTGTTTTTCGAGCAGTTTGAGGCAGGCTCCGGCCACAAAGCGCAGTGCGAGGATGCCGATGAACACCCCGAGACACACCACCCAGATTTTGGGGCTCATGGCCACGGCCGCCACCACGTTGTCCACACTCAGACTCAGATCCATTAACTCGATACTGGCGACCGTAGCCCAGAAACCGCGGGCCGACACGCGGGACGGATCCAGCTTATCGCCGTCGGCAGCGTGGCCGACTGCGGTGAAGTGTGCGCACATCAGGTAAACGAGATAGGCGGCACCGAGGATTTTGAGCCACGGGTTGGCGATGATGTAGGCGGCGCCGGCTAGGGCGATTCCGCGAAAGACGTAGGCACCGATGATGCCCCAGCGCAGCGCCTTGCGCTTCTGGTGCTCCGGCAGGTGGTTGGCCATGGCGGCGATGGCTAGGGCGTTGTCCACGCTAAGCAGCCCCTCGATCAAGATGAGAGAAAGGATGATCGGGATCGCCTCCAACCACTCGGCGGAGCTGGGCAGCGCGAAGGCGAGAAGCGGGCAGAGCAAGGGACTAATCATGCGGGGGACCATTCATGTTGATAAGCCCGAGGGCAATGCTGCAAGCGCACCAACGTCGTTGGCGGCGCCCCTTAACATGAGACGCATGGAGTTTTTGCGGCGAGCTTGCCGGGGCTGTCCTTGTCGCATAACAACCTGCCTCACTTAAATTTTTATGAACTCCCCTGTTTCCCCGTTTGATTCCGTCGAAGACGCCCTGGCAGCCATCGCGGCCGGACAGATGGTGATCGTGGCCGATGACGAGGATCGCGAAAATGAGGGTGATCTGGTCATGGCCGCATCCAAAGCC
>JBILJE010000091.1:0-10346 GCA_044377395.1 Rariglobus sp.
TCTCTTGGTCCGAAACTTTCAGTTTTCGGGTGTAGAATCGGCCCTACCACCAAAGCAATGATGTTTCTATCCGAGTTCGATTCGCTGGTCTCGCGAGACAATCCGTTTCTATAGGAAAAACCTCGTTACTGCCTATTCTCATCCAGACTGAGGGCGAACCTTGGCTTTGCTGTAAACCTGGACCAGCTCGGCGCACCGCAGTCGCCCCGTTTGACTCAGCTTCCACTGGCCTTTTTCAGGTTTTTAATCAGGCCATCGATGAGCGCGTCGAGACTCGGTTTCTTGGCCTCAAAGGCGATTGTCATACCGACCTTCTTCATCGTCTCACTGGTTTGCGGCCCGATGCTGCCGATCAGCGGCAGTTTCGCTTCGGGCGACAAGGCCAGAGCGGCGGATTGCTCACTGAAGGACTGCACGGCCGATGAGCTCGCGAAGAGGATCGCATCGGCACCCTTTTCACGGAAATCGTCGGCAATCGGGTCGCTGGTCAGATCGGTTTTCTCGGTCTTATAAAGCAGCAGACTATCCACGATGGCGCCGGCGGCTTCGAGTTTACGCACCAGCACGTCGCGGTTCAGGTTTCCCGTCACTACGATCACTTTGGCGCTGTCCAAACTTTCGGTGGCGATTAGCGCATCAGCCAACGATGAACCCGTTGAGGTGTCGGGCATGCACTCGACCTTGATGTGGTAGCGCTCGATTTCGAGGGCGGTGGCCTTACCCACGCAGGCAAAGCGCAGCATGCCGAGCGCCCGGATATCGCTGAAACCCTTGAGGAAGTCCTCAAAGAAGAAGCGCACGCCGTTGGCACTGGTGAACACGATCCAATCGTAGCCGCCCAGCTCGGTGAGGATTTCCACGAATCCCTGCCGGTCCACGTCCTTGCTGATGTGAATGAGCGGCAGTTCCAGCACCTCGGCGCCGAGGGTTTCGAGCTTGTCGCGCAGCTCGCTGTTCTGGTCGCGCGTGCGGGTGATCGCCACGCGGCGCCCGAACAGCGGCAGGTGCTCGAACCAGTCGATCGACTCATGGTCGCGCACGACTTCACCGACAAAAATAATGGCGGGCGAGCTCAGGCCGGATTGCGCGACCAAGCCAGCCAGTGTGGACACGGTTCCTGTGACGCTGCGCTGACGGCCCAACGAAGCCCATTGCACAACGGCTGCGGGGGTTTCAGCGGAGAGCCCGCCGGCCTGCAATTCTGCGAAGATAAACTCGAGTCGTCCCATGCCCATGTAGATGGCGAGCGTGGTGTTTTTCAACGCGCCGTAGCTGCGCCAATCCACCTGGGCTTCCGGTTTTTTAGGGTCCTCGTGGCCAGTGAGCAGGACCAGCGCGGTGCTCTGATTACGATAAGTTAAAGGGATGCCTGCGTAGGCGCCGGCGGCGATAGCAGCGGTCACACCTGGCACGACCTCGAAGGAAATTTCGGCTTTGGCCAGGGCGCGGGCTTCCTCGCCACCGCGGCCAAAGATATACGGGTCGCCGCCCTTAAGCCGCACGACCTTTTTTCCGGCTTGGGCGTGGGTGACGAGCAGCGCCTCGATTTCCTCTTGGGGAACAGTGTGGCAGCCGGCTTTTTTACCGACGTAGACCACCTCACACTCAGCGCGGCACCATTTCACCAACTCAGGATGCACGAGGTAGTCGTACACCAAAACATCGGCCTGGGAGATCAACTCCTTAGCGCGGAACGTGACCAGACCGAGATCGCCGGGACCGGCACCGACGAGATGAACAATACCTGTGGAGGAAGACATGGAGAGAGGAATTACACAGAGGGCACGAGAGGAATCACAGAGGTCACGGAGAAAGGCAGGTCTGAAGCTCTGTGCTCTCGCTGCCTCCTCTTGTGCCCTCTGTGTAACTAAATCTGAAATCCGAAATGTTTTAAAATCACCCGCGCCGTCTCGACCGGATTGTCAATTTCGGCATCGCTGAGCGGAAGACTACGCAGGCCGATTTCATGGTGATAAAACCAGAGTGTGTCGGCGGTGACATGGGCTGCAAAAGCCGTTTGGCAACCACCGCCCAAGGCGGCCTGAAAAGCGCGTTCCAGGGTGACGGCGCGAGAAGTGCGGTGATCCAGTACTGCGGCGAAGCGCGCCGCATCGGCTGAGCGGGTCTGGATGGCTATGGCAGCCTGCCCCACGGCGGGCACCATGTGCTCACAGGCAAGGCAGTGGAACTCAGCACCCGCCCAGCCGCCAATACCGAGTCGGCGCAAGCCGGCCGTTGCCAACACGGTGGCATCGGCCACTCCGTCCTGGGCGATCTTACGCAGGCGCGTATCCACATTACCGCGGATTTCCGTGAACGTGGCGTCGGGAAACATCATCGCCAACTGGAGCCGGCGACGCGGGCTGCTGGTGGCGATGGTCGCAGGGGATTCGATGCCCTCGCGCAGCACCAGCATGTCACGCGGGTCTTCGCGCGGCATGTAACCGGCGACCGCCAGACCTGCGGGAATTTCACCTGGCAAATCTTTGCAGCTATGCACGGCGAGATCGGCATCCCCGCGCAACAGGGACTCTTCGAGTTCTTTGGTGAAAAGCCCCTTGCCGCCCTGTTTTTCGAGGGACCACTCGATGCGTTGGTCGCCGGTGGTGACGATTTTCAACAACTCGACTTCGACGCCGAGCGTAGCGCGCAGGTGCGCGGCAACCTGCTCGGATTGTGCGAGCGCGAGCGGGCTCTTACGGGTGGCCAGGATGAGCGTTTTCAAAGTAGCGGGTAGTGAGTAGCGGGTAGTGAGTAGGTAAATACCGAAACCTAGAAACAAAAAAAGGCCGTGGCACGAATGCCAACGGCCTTTGAGGATTTATTCGGCGCAGGGGATGGGCGGCGACTGGATTTCCGAATGCTCGCTACCCACCACCCGCTACTCGCTACTTCTCCTTAGTTGGCGTAGGAACCGGCAACGCCGCTGATGTCGCGCTTGGGCATCCAAGGCATCAGGCTGCGGAGACGCTCGCCGGTCTTCTCGATCTGGTGTTTTTCGCCGGCCTTGAGGAGGGCGTTGTAGTTCTTGAGGCCACCCTTGTACTCGGCGACCCACTGCTTAACGAACTTACCGTTTTGGATCTCGGTGAGGATCTTCTTCATTTCCTTCTTGGTGTTCGCGTTGATCACGCGGGGACCACGGGTGATGTCGCCGTACTTGGCGGTCTCAGAGATGGAGAAGCGCATGCCGGAGATGCCCTTTTCGTACATGAGGTCGCAGATGAGCTTCAGCTCGTGCAAGCACTCGAAGTAAGCCATCTCGGGCTGGTAACCGGCCTCGACGAGGGTTTCAAAACCGGCCTGAACGAGGGCGGAAGCGCCACCGCACAAGACGGCCTGTTCGCCGAAGAGATCGGTCTCGGTCTCTTCCTTAAAGGTGGTCTCGAGCACGCCAGCGCGGGTCGAACCGATGCCCTTGGCCCAAGCGAGGGCGTTCTTCTTGGCCTTCTTGGACTTGTCCTGGAACACGCCAATGAGGGCGGGCATACCTTTGCCTTCAACATAGAGACGGCGGACCATGTGGCCGGGGCCCTTGGGGGCGACCAGGATCACGTCGATGTCGGCGGGGACCGTGATCAAACCGAAGTGGATCGCGAGACCGTGCGAGAAGATCAGGGTTTTGCCCTTCTTCAGGTTGGGAGCGATGTCGTTGGTGTAGACGTCAGCCTGCTTCATGTCGGGAAGACCGACCAGGATGATGTCGGCCTGCTTAACAGCATCAGCTGTCGAGACGACTGTGAAGCCGTGCTTTTCAGCAACGGGCTTGGACTTGGAACCCTCGTAAAGGCCGATGATGACCTTAACGCCGGAGTCCTTCAGGTTCAGGGCGTGCGCGTGGCCTTGGGAGCCGTAGCCGAGCACAGCAATGGTCTTGTCTTTAAAGAGGCCGAGATCGGCGTCTTTGTCGGTGTATACTTTAGCGGGCATGGTGTGGGAAAACGAGTTTGAGGTGTTTAACGGAAAAGGGGGGAAGCGGGGGAATCGGCGACTTATGCAGCGTGGTATTTGGCTGCTTGGGTTTTGGAATTTCCGCGCAGCGGTCTTAACGCATCTGGGCCAGCACGCCGGTGCGGGCCAGTTCAAGGATGCCGAACGGTTCGACCAACTTGAGGAAGGCGCTGACCTTGCCGTCGTCGCCGGTCATTTCGATGATGACCGACTCCTGGGCGACGTTGACGATCTTGGTGCGGAAAATGTCACTGATCTGCATGATCTCCGAGCGCGTGCGGGAGTCGGCCTTGACCTTGATCAGCACGAGTTCGCGAACGACGGCCTGACCCTCGGTGAAATCGATGACTTCGACGACGTTGACCAACTTGCGCAGCTGCTTGATGCAAAGATCGAGCGCGGCATCGTCGCCCATGAGTACGGCGGTGATTCGCGACAGCGAGGCGTCGTGGGTTGGGGCAACGTTAAGCGAGTCGATGTTGAAGCCGCGACCGGAAAACATGCCGGACACGCGGGCTAGAACGCCGAACTTGTTCTCAACGAGGACAGAGATCGTGTGTCGCATTGCGGGTGATGAAGTGAGGAGAAAATTTTCTGGTGGACGCTGAGGGACTTGAACCCCCGACACCCTCGGTGTAAGCGAGGTGCTCTAACCAACTGAGCTAAGCGTCCGAACCAAAGTTCAGAGATAAGCGGGCGGAATAGGCGGCTGACAAGGATTTATTCGTGGATACGAACAGGTTTGTCACTGCGCCTCTCAAAATGGGTGCACGGGGAACGTTGAGGGACCTCCCCGCGCGTTCCCCGACAGCGGCCAAAATCAGGCCTTCACGGCCCTGGGCTGGAGCAGACCCTCGCGGATCATCAACTCGGCATTCTGCACGGCATTCAATGCGGCGCCCTTCCAGAGGTTGTCACCGCTCACCCAGAAGGAGAGGCCGTTGTCCCAAGCCGTGTCGATGCGCAGGCGCCCTACTCCGCACTTCACCTTCTCGGCGAAATCGAGCGGGGTGGGATATTTTTTATTGGCAGTATCATCGACCAACTCGGCCCCGGGGAACGCGGCGATGGCGGCACGGGCCGTAGCCAAATCGACCGGACGCTCAAACTCTGCGCTCACCGAGACCGAATGCGCGCGCACCACCGGTACGCGCACCGTGGTGGCGGAAACCTTTAGGTTGGGAAGCCCCATGATCTTGCGCGACTCATCGGCCATCTTGGTCTCCTCGCCCGTGTAACCGTTTTCACCAAATGAATCGATGTGAGGGATACAGTTAAAAGCGATCTGATAAGGGTAAACCGCGTGCTTGAGCGGCTGGCCGGCCGAGTGGGCTTGAATCTGGTCGGCGAGTTCACGCACGGCTTCGGCACCGGTGCCGGAGACCGATTGGTAGGTGGAGACAATGATGCGCTTAACGCCAAACGCCTGGTGCAGAGGCCACAGTCCCATGAGCATGACTGCCGTCGAACAATTGGGGTTGGCGATGATGCCACCGTGGTTGCGCAGTTTCTCGGGGTTGATCTCGGGTATCACCAACGGCACGTTAGGTTCCATGCGCAGGGCCGAGCTCTTGTCGATGACCACGCAGCCCGACTTCACGGCATCAGCCGCGAGCGCGCGGGTGACGGAACCACCGGCGGCGAAGAACGCCAGGTCAACACCGGCGAAAGCACCTAGTTTGGCCTCTTCGATGGTCCATTTCTTGCCGAAGCGCTCGACGACTTTGCCCGCCGAGCGAGCCGAGGCGAAGAGCCGCAGCGAGCCCATTGGGAAATTACGCTCGTGCAGCAAGCGCACGAGCTCTTGACCGACGGCCCCCGTGGCGCCGACGATACCGATGACGTAGTTGTTACTCGTATTCACGATGAAATCCTTTTTGGAATCGGCCACAGAAACATGCACCCGCCTCGGCATCAAGCCCGCAGACCGCTGCCTCGTCGTGAGCATAGAACACCAGACGATGCAGTTCTTCCGCCACGGCGAATTGGCCCACAGTTACGTTATCTCCACGTCGAAGCGCCCTCCTTCCAACGTCAAAGACTCTCTCGGCACCCCGTGCGGCTTACACGCCATCGCCGAACGCATCGGTGCGGGCCAACCGCCCGGCATCGTGTTTAAAAGCCGCGTGCCCACCGGCTATCATTTTAACGAACTGCCCAATTCCTCGACCCACCCCAACCTGATCACGAGCCGGATTCTCTGGCTGCGCGGGCTTGAGCCGGGTGTTAACCAAGGCGGCGAGGTCGACACCTACGAGCGCTACGTTTACATCCATGGCACCAACCACGAGGACCGCCTCGGCACCCCGCAAAGCGCGGGCTGCGTGCTCATGAACAACCTGGACATCATCGCGCTCTTCGAGGAGGTGCGCGCCGGCGATTTGGTGTGGATCGGCGCGTAGGCAAACGCGAGGGCATGGGCACGATCCCCGAAGGCCCCAACTTACAGGCTTAATGAAGGGAATTGCTTGGAGAACTTTGCGCCCTTTTGTGCCTTAGCGTTAAAACTCCGATTCAGGATCTGACACGTTACAGTTTACTGCCGACTACTTGTTCTTCCCAAACAGCAGCCGGAGCGAATTCAGGCACACCACCACCGTGCTGCCCTCATGGGCGGCAACCCCCACCGCCAGCGGCACCAACCCAAGAGTCGAGGCGATCGCCATGGTCACCACCACACCGAGTGAAATGGCCAGATTCTGCTTAATGATCCACGCCGCCCGTTTGCTCAGCTTGAGCGCCGCCAAAAAGTTTTCGATGCGGTCGTGCATCAAGATGACTTCGGCCTGCTCGAGCGCTGCGTCGCTGCCGCGCGCGCCCATCGCCACGCTCACGTCGGCGGCGGCCAGCGAGGGAGCGTCGTTCACACCGTCGCCCACCATCGCTACCTTGCGACCACCGGCACGCAACGCCTGGATTGCCTCCACTTTTTGCTCGGGACTGAGGCCGGCGCGCACCTCGTCGAGACCGAGCTCATGGGCCACTGCCTCCGCCGCCTGCCGGCGGTCACCGGTCAACATCACCGTATGAATGCCAGCGGCTTTCAGTTGGCTTAAAACCGCCTTCGATTCGGCGCGGATCTGATCTCGTAACAGCACGCGACCAATCACGTCCTTACCGACGACCCACACCTCCGCCAAATCGGCGGGAGCGGGCGGGAGTTTTTTTAACCACTCGGCCAGCGGGCCTTTTTCCAACAGCTCGCGCCGCCCAAGCAGCACCTGGCTACCAGCAAAACTGCCGCGCACCCCTTGACCGGTGATCGACTGGAACTCTTCCATGCCCAGCTCGCGCACGCCCCGCGCCTTGGCGTCACGCACGATGGCGCGCGCCAATGGATGCTGCGAATTGGATTCCAGCGCGAAGGCCAGCTCCATGATTTCGACCTCACGGCCAGCGGGGAAACTCTCGTAACCCACCACGGCCAGTTCACCGGTTGTCAGCGTGCCGGTCTTGTCCATCGCGACCACGGTGATGGTGGCCAGGCTTTCAATGGCCGCACCGCCGCGAAACAGCACGCCATGCCGCGCGCCCCACGCAATGGCCGCGAGAATGGCCGAGGGGATCGACAGCACCAACGCGCACGGGCTCATCACCACCAGCAGCGTCATCGCCCGGTAAAACGCCGAGCGCGTCCCCTCCACGTTGGCAAAGGGCGGCAGGTTAAAGCCCAGCCACCACACCAAAAACATCACCGCGCACACGCCCAAAACCCCAATGGTGTAACCACCGCCGAACTTGTCGGTAAACCGCTCGCTCGGCGCGCGCAGCTTTTGTGCGGTCTGAATGAGGCGGATAATTTTCTGCAGCGTGCTCTCCGAGGGCAAGCGAACCACCTGAAACTCCACCGCGCCCCAGAGGTTGAGCGTGCCGCTGAAGACCGGATCACCCACGCCTTTTTCGACCGGCACGGCTTCACCGGTGAGCGCAGACTCGTCGCTTGCGCTTTTGCCCTTGAGCACGTTGCCGTCGGCCGGAAACGCCTCGCCCGGGCGTGCCAGAAGGCGATCGCCGATGCACACCTCCTCGACCGGCACTTCCCGCTCGCCACCACCCGGCATGAGCAGGGTTGCCCGCTTGGGGGCCGACTTGAGCAACGCGCTCACTTCACGATGGGTGCGGTCCAGCGCGTAGGCCTCCATCGCGCCCGAGGCGGAAAACAAAAACAGGAGCAGCACGGCCTCGCCCCACGCCCCGATAGACACCGCGCCGACCGCCACCGCCAGCATGAGAAAATGAATGTCGACCTTGGCTTTTTTGATGTTCTCCCACGAGTCGACCACCGCATCCCAACCGCCCGCAATCAACGCCACCGCATACAGCGCAATCGACAGCCAGTCCGGCCCAACCCCAAGCGCTTTTGTGGCAAACCCGGCAATGCCCGCCACCCCGCAAACTGAGGCGAACACGGTGAGTTCTTTCCACTCGGACTCCTCGGTGTGGGCGTCCACCGGCGCGACGTACTCGGGCCAGTTGAACTCGCGCCACTTCCAAAACGTCGGCGCCGTCGCGCAACTCACGCCCGCGAACTCGGTCAACGCCCCGTTTCGCTTCACCGTGAAACCCATCGGCGGCTGAGCCTGCAAATCCAGATGCTTATCAATGGCGGCCAGCGTTTCGGCCAGGCGTTTCTCCAAGTTCGTGATATCAACCTTGCCGAGTGTTGCGATGGACACCTTGCGCGCTCCTGGGTCGAGGCGCACGGCTTCGACACCGGGTTCATTCTTGAGAAACTCCGCCAAGGTTTCGGTCCACGAGGAATGCATAAAAGGTTTTCAAACAAAGCCTTTTCCGTGCCGATGCAACGCGTGAACGTATGAGACTCGGTCACAATTCAGCGCAGCCGGTTTGTCATCGGTTGAGGGAGTGCGCGCCGCGATCCTGCCACCAACCGTGAAACGCGCGTTTGGGCATTTGGGCGTTCGGGGCGGCCACATGGAAATGCAGTTTTCTTGAGCTAATTCGATAATGGCCATTCGACATTCGCCGAAAGGCGCGGGATGTTTTTCGCCGTTATGCCTGAACTCGCTGCTACCGACCTCCAGTCCGTCTTAGCTGCCACGCCGCTATTCGAGGACAAATCGTGGCAACTCTCGCCCGATGCGTGGGCGTTGTCGCCGGCCCAAGCCGCCGAGCTCGCAGACATTGGCTCCGCCTGCCTCGAGTACCACCAAGCCCTCGAATCGCTTTACCTGCGTTCTGCCGCCGGGAAAAACCTCCTGCGCAACCGCCCGCTTTTCGCACCCTGGGTGGCCGACTACCTTGACCGGGGCAAACCGCCCGCGCTCATCGCCCATGCCCGCGATCCCCGCAACCGGGGGGCATTCCCCACGGTCCTGCGCCCCGACTTGCTGCTCACCGACGAGGGTTTTGTGATGACCGAGCTCGATTCAGTGCCTGGGGGCATCGGCCTGACCGCGTTTCTCAACCGCCTCTACTCAGGGGAAATCCCCGGGACGCAATTCCCACAGACCAACGAGGTCCTTGGTGCCGGCGACACGATGATCCGCGGGTTTTATGATTCGCTGGCCGTGCTGAGAGCCGACCTGCGCAATCCCCTGATCGCGTTGGTGGTTTCTGAAGAAGCGGCGACTTACCGTCCCGAAATGCGCTGGCTCGCCGAGCAGCTCCAACTGCAAGGCAAACGGGTGTTCTGCCTTAGTCCCGACGAGGTTTTTCCGCTGGGCCCTACGCTGTGTTTCGACCTCGAAGGCAACCCGGAGAAAATCGACATCGTCTACCGTTTTTTCGAGTTGTTCGATTTGCCGAACATCCCGACTGCGCCCTATTTTTTCGAGGCCTGGGCCGCCGGAGAAGTCGTTATTGTACCGCCCATGCGCCCCTACCAGGAGGAAAAACTCGGGCTGGCGCTGTTTCACCACCACCAGTTGCAAGATTACTGGGCCGAAGCCCTTAGCTCGCGCACCCTCAAGCTCCTGCGCCGCCTCATTCCGCCCTCCTGGGTGTTGGACTCCACTGCCTTGCCACCGGGCGCAGTGCTCGATGGGCCCAAAGTCGGCGGGCGCGCATTGACCGACTGGCGCCAACTCGCCGGTGCATCGCAAAAGGAACGCGATCTGATCATTAAAATCTCCGGCTACCACGAGAGCGCCTGGGGGGCGCGCAGTGTCATCTTGGGCAGCGACTGCTCGCGCGATGAATGGCAGGCGGGCATCGACCTCGCCCTCGCCGACTCGCCCCGTAACCCCCACATTCTCCAGCTTTATAAAAAACCCTGCCGAGTGAAACACCGCGTCTACGACCGCGAGCAGCAGGTGCTCGAGGTTGAGGGCCGTCTGCGGCTGTGCCCGTATTACTTCGTGAAGGGCGGAAAAGCGGAATTGGGCGGTGCGTTAGCCACTTTCTGCCCTCCCGACAAAAAAATCATCCATGGC
>JBILJE010000355.1:0-2998 GCA_044377395.1 Rariglobus sp.
GATATAAGACACCGAAAAACCCAATTTAGCACCATATGCGTGCAGGTTTTTTTACGCGCAAGCCAATAATATATATCCACTTACGCATACCAATATGCCGTTAAGTGGGACAGCACAGAGGTGGGCCCTCCCTCGGACCTATCCCTCCATCAATCCCCGACTTGCAAGGCGGCGGTTAGTTTGCGGCTGAACTCATCACTTGAGAACGGCTTCGCCAGAAAGAAAATTCCGGGCTGCGCCATCGCCTCGATGGTGGCCGGATCATCCACGTAGCCCGACATGTAGAAGACTTTTAACGACGGCTTAATCTGCCGCAGACGAGTGGAGAGGCCGTGCCCGTCCAAACCGGGCATAACGATATCAGTCACTAATAGGTCGATATCGGCCAAGCCGTTTTGCTCCGCCCAAACACACGCCTCTCGGCTATCGCTGTACGCGGTGACGTGATGCCCTAAAGACGTGGCCATCATCTGGGTCACCATTCGAACCAAATCGTCATCCTCAACCAGCAGGATACGCACGCCAACTATGGGCGCTGAGCCCGTCGCCACATCCTCCACGTATCCGGCCAGCGGATCGGCGATTTCAGGCAGATCGATATGGAAAATAGTCCCCTTGCCCAGCTCGGTCTCGTAGGTCAGATCGCCGCCAAAGCCCCGGACAATACCAAGAGAGGTGGCCAGCCCGAGTCCCGTGCCACGTCCAGGGGCCTTGGTGGTGTGGAAGGGTTGAAAGAGCTTGGCGCGCACCGCTTCGGGGATGCCTCCACCGGTATCCGACACGGACAGCCGCACCCGCCGCCCGCCGTCACCGGCTTGTCCGCTGCAGGTGATGCGCAACGTAAGCACGCCTTCGGTGATCATCACGTCACGCGCATTCAGGCAGAGGTTAAAAATGACCTGCTCGAGCTGCTTACTGTCGGCGCGGCACCAGGCCGGTTGCGCACAGGGCTCGATGTTGATGCGGATGTGTTCGCTGAGAACCGAGCGGATAAACCCGCGTAAACTATCAACCAGCGAGTTGAGGTCGACCGGTTCGGGCTGAGACACCTCTTGGCGACTAAACGCCACCAACTGCCGCACCAGATGGCTGGCGCGGCTGGAGGCATGCAGGATGTCGTCCACCTTGGCCTGCTGTTCGGGCACCTGAAGTTCATCGCGCAACAATTCGGCGAAGCAGCGAATGGCGGTGAGCAGGTTGTTAAAATCGTGAGCGACACCGCCGGCAAGCAGGCCCACGGCCTCCATTTTTTGTAATTGAATGGCACGCTCCTCGCCCTCGCGCTGCTTGCATTGAGTGCGGTGGCGCGCGTGCGCGATCGCCAAAATGCTCACCAGATCGCGGGCGTAATGCAGGGGCCCAATCGGGCCAGCGCCAGGCTCGGCGCGCAAACCGATGATCCACCCCACCTGCGGCGCCTGAGGGTCCAGAGGCACCGCTACCCCTTCGCTCCAGCCCGCTTCGCTCATCCAGGAATGCAACAACGGAAAGGCCTCCGCATCCTCGGGATAATCAAGCGTGTCGCCCGTCGGCGTGAGTTCGGAGAGTTGCGGCAAGGGCGTCGAGTCGTCGAGCCCATGCACAGCCGCAACCCCAAGCGCACCGCCCTCCTCGGCCTGAATAACCAGGACGGCTGCCGGGACTGCCAGATGCTCGCAAAACAAGCGGAGTGCCTCGCTGTTGACCTGCGCTGGCGAGGCAACCTCCACCACCAAACGGCTGAAGTACGTGAGCGAGGTCTGACGCATGGCGATGATCGCCAAATATTGCTCTTGGTCACGCTGCCCCTGGATGTCCGTGGCGCTACCGATATAGCCCAACATCAAGCCTTGGCCGTCGCGCCAAATACGCACGCTTTCATGCACCCAGCGATAGGTGCCGTCGGCTTGACGCAACCGGTACTCATAGGAAATCGATTCCGCTGCAAAGCCGGCAGCGGCCTCCGCAAGACGCCCCCGATCGACGGGATGGACCACCTCCCAAACCCGATTTCCCTGATAACCGGCGATGTCCATACCGGTCGCCTTGCACCAGGTTTTGTTAATGTGAATCAACCGTCCCCATGGATCGCCGATCCAGATCATCGCAGGCGCATCATCCATAAAGGCCAGCCACGCGGAATCCAACAGCGGTGACACATTTGCCGAAGACTTCTGCGGCTGTTCGATGAAAAAAGGCATAAGTTAAAAAAAGGGAACACGTTCGTGTGCGCGAGCCCGTTCCCGCAAAAAACTCCGGCGCAGCCCACACGGAGGTGGGCCCTCCCTCGGCCCGAACTCGGAGGGAAAGGCATCGGGCGAGAGAACGAGTAGGAGTAAGAGAATGAGAACGATTGCGGAGGGACGACCTCCGTGTCGTCCACTCCTTTTATCGCCTACACCTTAATCGCGGAAGCTGAGGCTATCATTGCCCGAGGAGGGCTGGGGGCCTGCGCTCTTTGCACTGGGCTTGGCCGCTTTTTTCTCAACGGGTACAACCGCTGGGGGCACCTTGACCGGCTTGACGGAAGCCGGCGGTGGGGTCTCCGCAGCGTTTGCCGGTTTGGCGCGGCCTGCGCCACCTGAAACAATCATCACCAGTTGCTCAACGGCTGCCTTCAACTCGATCGACTGTGCACTAAGTTCCTCGGATGCAGACGCCGTTTCCTCCGCAGCCGCTGCGTTGGCCTGAGTCACCGCGTCGAGTTGACTCACCGCCGTGTTCACCTGGGCAATGCCCTGACTTTGCTCGCCTGAACCGGAAGCGATTTCCCCCACCAGTTCATTCATGCGGCGGGCCTTGTCGGCGATGTCGGCAAGGCTGGTGGACACTTTGTTGCTCACACGCACACCATGTTCGCTCTTCTCAATGGAGGTCGTGATGCGATCAGCAGTTTCCTTGGCGGCGAGGGCCGAGCGTTGCGCAAGCGAGCGCACCTCGTCGGCTACCACGGCGAACCCGGCACCGGCCTCGCCAGCACGGGCGGCTTCCACGGCTGCATTAAGAGCCAGGATGTTGG
>JBILJE010000092.1:0-10331 GCA_044377395.1 Rariglobus sp.
CTCTCGACCCCAAAAAAATATGGCCGGTCTATTTGGCACGCTTAACCAGTCCGTTCAGTCCCTCCATGCCCAGTCCATCGGCATCGAGGTGGCGGGGCGCAATCTGGCCAATGTCAATAACCCCGACTTCTCCCGCCAACGGGTGGTCTTCGGTGACCGCGGCACCGTTATCACCCCCCAGGGCGCGCAATCGCTGGGCATCGAGGCGAAGGCCGTCCAGCAGATCCGCGACGCCCTGATTGACCAGCAGGTCAGCCGCGAGACCGCCTCCTTGGCCAGCCTCACCGCCGAGAACGACATTTACTCCAAAACCCAGGCCGCGCTGGGCGAGTCGATCGACCGCACACAGACGACCACTTCCCCTGCCGCCGGCATGTCGGGCGTCGTCAGCGACTTTTTTAACGCATTCCAGGCCTTCGCCGCCAGCCCCACCGACGTGGGCCAGCGCCAAAATCTCATTCAACAAGCCGAGATCCTCACCGAGCGCTTCAACTCCACCGATGCGCGGCTGGCGCAGGTGCAAGCTGACGCCGGCACGAATATCGCCGCCGATGTCGCCACGGTTAACGACCTACTAGCCACCGTCGCCTCGCTCAACAGCCAGATCGGTGGCTTAGAGATCAACGCCGTGGGCACCGCCGTGGACCTGCGCGACCAGCGCCAAGCCGCCATCGAAAAACTCGCCGGGCTGATCGGTGCCGAGACCGCCCCCAACGCCACGCAAGTGGGCCAGGTGGATGTGTTTGTGCGCGACGGCAGCGGCAATGCGATCACCCTGGTCAGCCTGGCCTCGGTGAACAACCCGGTGAATTACATCGGTACCGGCTTAACCGCCGGCACCAGTGGCACGCCGATCGCCCTGACTTCCGGCAAGGTCAACGGCTTGTTCACGGCTCGCGATGGCGCGGTGCAAGACCTGCGCGACAACCTCAACACCTTCGCCGGTCAGATCGGTCTGGCCGTCAACACCGCCTATAATCCCCTCAGCACTCCTGGGGCCGACTTCTTCACGTTCACCACCGGCTCGGCGGCTTCCACCCTCACGGTGGCATCCGGACTCACCCCGGTTACCCTGAAATCCTCCAACGGTGCCGCCGGTGACAACACCCTGGCCGCCGCAGTGGCCGCACTCGCCTCGCGCTCCTTCGCAGTCACCTCGGGCGACGCGATCGACGGCACCTTTAGCCAGTATTTTTCGGGTGTGGTCAGTGATTTCGGCCGCACCGTGGCCGGCACCGAAAACCGCCTGGAGGACCAGTCCAACATCACTAAACTGGTTAATCAGCAGCGCCAAAGCCTCAGCGGCGTTTCCATGGACGAGGAAATGGCCGACTTGCTCAAGTACCAGCGCGCCTTCGAAGCCTCCTCCAAAGTCATTTCCATCATCGACGGTCTGCTCGACATCGTCGTCAACCGCCTAGGCAGGTAACACCTAAAGCCTAGCTCATCCTCGGTCCTAAAACCCCATGAGAATTTCCACCGCCAGCACCTCCACCGCCGTCCTCGTGCAACTGCAAAAGTTGAGCGGCCGCCAAGCCGAGCTGCAGAACCAGGTCGCCACCGGCCAGCGCATTTTCCTGCCTGGCGACGACCCCTCCGCCATGGGCCGGGTGATTTCCGCCCAGATGGAGCGCAGTTCGGTCGCCCAGTTTTCGCGCAATGCCGACACGGCCCTGGCGTATTCGCAGACCTCGTTTGCTGCGCTCGATCAGTTTAAGAAACTCTCCGACCGCGCGGGCGAACTCGGCGTGCTGGGCACCGGCAGCATCGGCACCGATGCGATGAAAGCCTACGGCGCCGAGGTTAACCAGTTGCTTGAACAGGCCGCCACGGTGGGTAACACCCGCTCGCGCAACGACTACATCTTTGCGGGCACCGCCGTTACTACTCCTCCTTTTACGCTCACCCGCGACGTCTCCGGCAACATCACAGGCGTCGCCTACGCGGGCGATGCCGGGGAGATTTCCGTGCCGCTGGCTGACGGCACCTCGATTAAGCCCTCGACGGACTCGACCACCAACAACGGTCTGGCTGCCTTCATGACGCAGTTGATCGCCCTGCGCGACGCTCTGCAGACGGGCAGCACCGCTGGCGTGCAGGCCACGCGCACCAATTTAGATACGTCCGAAAACCTTCTGGTTTCCGCTCTCAGTGAACACGGCGCGGTCCAGTTGCGCATCGAAGTCGCCCAGGCCCAACACAAGGCCCGGGGCGACGAACTGGACCGCCAGGTTTCTCTCGAGGCGGATGCCGATCTGCCCTCCACCATTGTTAACCTCAATCAGACCACGCAGGCCTACGAAGCGGCATTATCTTCTTCCGCGACCTTGCTCAAACTGTCGCTGCTCGATTACATTAGGTAACTTTACTTTTTTCGTACCCACCCATGAAAGTCCTAGCCGAATCACCCCAACTGCAAGACCTCGAGGCTCCACCCACGTTGGACCTCACGTTCCCCAACGGCATCGTCGGTTTCCCTGAACACCGCCGCGGCGAGATTTTCCACTTTGCCGACCAATTGCCTTTCCAATGGTTGCGTCTGCACGGCCCCACGCCGCTGCACTTCGTGGTCATAGATCCTGCTGGTTTGCTGCCCGACTACTTCCCCGAGTTGTTCGATGACGACGCCAACGCCCTGGGAATCACCGAAGCCGCTGATGCCCTGTTATTCAACATTGTCACGGTCCGCGATCAGTCCTCTACTGCCACCGTGAATCTCGTCGGCCCCATCATCGTTAATCGTCATACGGGGGTCGGTCGTCAGGTCGTCATCGCCAACCACGCGCATTACAGCGCCCGCCACCCCCTCGTCACCGCCAGCTGATCTCAGCCATGCTTGTTCTTACTCGAAAGGTTAATGAAGCCATTGTCATCGGTGATAACATCGAGATTCGCATTACGCGTATCGATGGAGACACGGTGAAAATCGGCATCCAGGCCCCTCGCGAGATTTCGATCGTGCGCAAGGAGGTCCTCATTGATATCGCGGCAAGCAATCAAGCTGCCGCTGTTGCCACCCCCGCCGCTGGCGGAGCTGGTTCCCGTATGCCCTCGCTGCCCCGCCTGGTCGCCCCGACCCGGACTACCCAGCCCTGAACCCTCGACCCCATTCCCTCATGTCCCCTCTCAGTACCACTCAACAATCGCTTTTTCTCGCCGCTGGACTCGGCCGTATTCAATCCCTCAACGACGCCGCCTCGGCGCGGGTTTCCTCCGGCAAACGCATTGATTCGCCCGCCGCCGATGTGGCCGGCGTGGGTATGGCCGCCAAACTCGATGGCCAGCAGGCCCGCCTGCGCGGAGTGGAAATTAACCTGCAAAATGGCGTCAGCCGCATGCAGTCCACCGCCGGCCAGCTTAACACCATCACCCGTGTGGTCACCCGCCTGAGCGAGCTCTCCGTGCTCGGCTCCAACGCCACCCAGGATGCCAACAGCCGCTCACTCTACCAAGTCGAGTTCACCAAGTTACAGGATCAGCTCCGCCAAACCATTGGTGGCACCACCGCCGAAATCGGTGGCACGGCCGATGTGAGCGACCCGTCGGGCACCTACAACGGCACGCGCCTGTTTGGTGCGAGTGCCGCCGAGACGCTTTCGGTCGGCTTGCAAGCCGACGAGCAGATCACCCTGCCGTCGATGGATTTGAGCAGTGGCGCCATGGGTGCGCTGATCAGCCAGGACGCCTCGGGCAACTACACCACGACGATCGCCAGCCTCGGGGCCGGCACGACGATCAACGACGCCCTCACCCAGACTGGCCAGGTTTTGGCCAATGTAGGCGCGGTACAGAGCCGCATCGATTTCTCGGTTAACATTGCCGCCACTGCCAGTGCCAACCACGAAGCCGCCCTTTCGGTTATTCGTGATGCAGATCTGGCGACCGACGTCACCGCGATTTCGCGCCTGAATATGCTCCGCGACGCCCACAACGCCATGCTGGCGCAGTCGCGTGATTCCGGTGCCAAGTTGATCAGCCTGCTCTCGCGCAACTAAGCGTAAGAAAAAGGTTTAGTAATTCTTTGGGGCTGACCTCGGAGGTGGCGCGAAAGCGCTGCTCCGAGGTTTTTTTATGCCTTATACCATTAGCTTTAAAGTTGGTGTTATACCTAAAGCTAAATGGTTTTAGGCTTTGTTTGGATAAGGGAGGGACGACCTCCGTGTCGTCCGTGGTTCGATCCAGACCACACGGAGGTGGTCCCTCCCAAAGTCTAAATTCAAAGAGACGTTGAGTGTTCGGGAAGCATCCTTGAGCTCACGCTCAAGGCCACACGCTTCGCGAACACACTCCTCGTGGCCTTGAGCGTGAGCTCAGGGTGCTTCTCGACGGTATCCTCTCTCCAGAGACCAGGTTAATTAATCCCGCATTGATCTCGAATTATTTTTAGTGGTTATTCACCATCGAGTTGTCGCATCAGCAATCACGTGTAATCAACGCCCCGACTTCGATCCTTTTAGCCGCGAAAGACCGCAGAGAACGCCTAATAATACGCAGGCTTGTTCTTTGCGCTCCTTGCGCTCTTTCGCGGCTTAACTGCCGTGGTTTCAGCCGACTCTGTGATTGTTACTGTTAGGCAAACTCACCCGCCCGCCCAGCGCCTCCGTTTTTTGGCTCTGAGTGCACTTTAAATTTAAGGCCTGCGCCTTCCGTGCCGATTAGGGGGGTAAGTTTTCTGATGCGATCTCTGATTTTATCCCTGTCGTCACCGTGGATTTTGGGCCAGTACGGCGTATATGCCGCGCTGGCATGGGGTTGTAACCTGCACATGTCGGGGAGGAAGCGATGAGCGAGCCGCCCCTCCAACCGGACTCTCTCGCTCCTGCGTTTCCGCCTTTGGCCGGTGACCAAGCGCTGCTAGATGCCATGGCCGCCTCAGCCGAGGGCTTGGGTCTGTTAATCAGCCCCGCCGGCATGGTGCTTGCAGTGGCGGGTCAGGCCGCTTTGGCCGTCGGAGAGGACTATTTTGCCGCTTGTGACCCCGAGCTCGGCGCAGGATTGAGGCAACTGATGGCGGGCGAACGCGCACTGTTTACCCACGATTACATTCGCAGCGAATCCGATGGTTGGCGTGTCCGCGTACGTGCGTCACCGTGGCGGCGGCCCGACGGTTGCGGGGCTTTGCTGATTCAAACCGCACGCCCGAATGAATCCCGAGTGCAAACGGCGCGGGATTTGGAGCGGAGTAACACCCGGTTGAGTGAGGCGATCGCCCATGCCAACGATATGGCTGCTCAAGCCACCGCAGCCAACCAGTCCAAGAGTATGTTTCTGGCGAACATGAGCCATGAGCTGCGCACGCCCATTAACGGGGTGATGGGCATGGTCGGGCTGCTGCTCGATACCCGGCTCGATGCCGAGCAACGCGGCTTTGCCGAAACCGCCCGGGTGAGCGGTGAAAACCTGCTTCAACTGGTCACCGACATCCTCGATTTTTCCAAGATCGAGGCCGGTAAAGTGGAACTGGAGTCGATCGATTTTGATTTGTCTGAACTGGTGGAAGAGTCGCTGGATTTACTCACCCTGAGGGCCCATGAGCGCGGGCTGGAGTTGGCGGCGGTGATCGCTCCGGGAACTCCGATGCGGGTGCGTGGCGATCCAGGCCGGATCCGGCAAGTGCTGGTCAATTTGTTGGGCAACGCGGTGAAATTCACCGAGCGCGGCGACGTGGTGGTGCGCGTGGCGGTTCGGCCCTCCGACGCAGGCCCCCCGCTGATTGGCTTCGCGGTGAGCGATAGCGGGGTGGGAATCGCCCCGGAGCGTGCCGCGCACCTGTTTCAGCCGTTTACCCAAGCTGATTCCTCGACCACACGGCGTTATGGAGGCACAGGCCTGGGCTTGGCCATTTCGAGGCAACTCGTTGAGTTAATGGGCGGCGAAATCACCCTGCAAAGCCGCCCCGGCGTGGGCAGCACGTTCACTTTTGCCCTACCGCTACTGGCTGTTCCGCAGCCCGAGGCACCGCCACGGCCGGCGTGGGCCGGGAAACGTATTTTGTTGGTGGAGTCACATCGGCCCACGGCCGATCATATCGCTTTGTTGTTGGATGCCGCCGGTGCGCGCTGCGAGGTGGCCTCGTCGCTGGTGTCGGTGCTCGACCGCTTGAGCGCGGCGGAGGGGGCGGGGTGCGACGTACTGATGTTGTCCGACCGGGTCTCGGGGGCGGCGGAGGCTTTGGCAGCCACCTTGTTGCCGCGCAGGAGTGAAGCGCCGAGGGTGCGGGTGGTGGTGCTGACGAGTTTGGTGGGGCGGCAAGCGCTAACGGGTGCTGCGGCGGCGCTTCCCAAGCCGGTGCGCGTGGGGGCGTTAAATCGCACGCTGGCCGCCTTGTTTTGCACGGTTGCGCCAGCAAAGCTAGCCCCGCCGCCGAGCACCGGTAATCGCGGCGGGTGGCGGTTGCTCTTGGTCGAAGACAATTCGATCAACCAGCGTGTGGCGCTAGCCATTCTCGCACGCCTGGGCTACCGAGCCGATGCCGTTGCTAATGGCCTTGAGGCGGTGAGCGCGCTGTGCCGCGTACCTTACGATTTGGTGCTCATGGATTGCCAGATGCCCGAGATGGATGGCTATGAGGCCACGCGTGCAGTGCGGGCCAAAGGCAGCCCGGTGCTCAATTCCGCCATCCCGATCATCGCTATGACCGCCAACGCCATGCAGGGCGACCGTGAGCGTTGCCTCGAATCGGGCATGAACGATTATCTCACCAAGCCGATCAGCACCAAAACGCTGGCTGAATGCCTATCGCTTCACCTCGCCGCTTTGGCCACTCCCAACGAAACACCGCCCGCAATCGACTGGGACGAGCTGCTTTTTGGGCTCGGCGGAGACGTCCCGCTGGCCAATGAGCTGCTGAGCCAGTTCTGCGGTGAGGTGGCGATCTATTTTGAGCGGGCCTGTGCAGCGCACGCGACGGGCAACACGGCTCAGTTAACGCGTATCCTGCGCAGCCTCAAGGGGGCTGCGGGCAACTTCTCTGCAAAGGGGCTGCATTTCTCCGCCGCCGAAGCCGAGTCAGCCCTCGCACACGGCCTGGAGGTGGCCCCGTTGATGGCCGTTCTTGACGCACAAATTAAGGCGGTGCTGGCAGACCATGCGTTGCGCCTCGACAGTCCGCATCCCGTTGGCGTGAATCCTGTTCCTTGATGACCGCTGACTCGCCTAATCTTCCTGTCGTTATTTTGGTCAACGATGATCCGCTTCAGCTGGATTTGCTGACGGGCATGCTCGCTCACCAGCCTTGGCGGGTGGTTGCCTGCCGCTCGGCCAATGAAGCGTTACGAGCGATGCCGCGCAATCCGCCCGCGTTGATCATCACCGATCTTTACATGCCCGAGATCGACGGGTGGGCGTTTTGCCGAATGCTGCGCTCGGCCGCTTACAAGCGGTTTAACCTGACGCCCATTCTGGTTCTTTCCGGTATTTTAGCCAGTGAAGAGGCGGCTGAAATCGCCGCCGAACTGGGCGCCACAGATTTTTTTCCACTGCCCGTCGCAGCCGCACGTTTGCGTGAGCGGGTTCGCATGCTCATCGAAGCCCCGCCACTTGCGCCTGCGTGGAAGGTGCTGCTGGCGATGGCCGCCGGCCCCGAGGCCGCTGCCGTCCGGGCGGTGTTTGGCGCCCAGGCCTGCGAGGTCAGCCAGGTCGAGGACATCGCGGCCGTCGACGAGGCGCTCTCCCTAGAACCGTGGGAGGCGGTGATCTGTGATCTGGATTTGCCGGATTGCTCCATGGCTTTGGTGCGCATGTGGATCGCAGCCACCCCGCATTCCGCCTTCGTGTTGGTCACCTCCAATCCCGACCCGCAGGCGGCGGTCACGTCCATTCGGGCGGGGGCGAGCGTGCACACGCGGCGCCCTTATGCACCCGACTACTTGTTCGGATTATGCGAACTGGGCCGGCAAAAAAATTCGCTTATCCGCGCGCAACGCCTGCTAGAGCTGCGAACCGTTGAGTTGCGCAACTCCGATCGTCTCATCCAGTCCATCCTCGATTCGTCCGATCAGGTTTACTTGGTGATTGATCGGCAGGGTCGCGTCGAGATGGCCAACCGTGCGGCGCGCCAGATCGCCGCCGAAATCCTGCCGCACCTGGCTCAAAGCGAGGATGCCGCCGTCGCTCAACTGCCTGCGTTGTTAAGCGACCGCACCCAGCAAAGTCTCGCGCAGGCCATGGTTGGGCAAGTGGTGCACCATGACGCGGCGGTGAGTGATACTGCCGGCCGCCGCCGGCGTTTAATGGTCCGCTACACGCCCTTGCCCGACGCCGATGGCCGCACCGCCCGAGTGTGCTTTAACGCCCAGGATATGACCGCGCGTATCGAGGCCGAGGATGCGCTCCGGCTGCGCAACCACGCACTTAGTTCCATTTCCCAGGGCGTGCTCATCACCGATGCCGAACTCAAGGTCACCTACGCCAATGACAGCTTCGTCGGCATGACCGGCTTTAGCCGCAGCGAGATCATTGGCTTGCCGTGTGGCTTTTTCAATGGCGAGCGCACCGATGAGGAATCCCTTTGCGACATACGCCGAAAACTCGACGCAGGTCTGCCGTTTTCAGGCGAGGTGTTGGACCAGCGTAAAAACGGCGAGTCGTTCTGGACCGAGCGCTCGCTCACCCCGGTCAAAGACGCGCAGGGCACCGTTACCCAATACGTCGGCGTGCAGCGCGACATCACGGATCGCAAGCGCCGACAGGATGAATTGCGTTACAGCCAGGCTCGGCTGCAGGCGCTCTTCGATCACTCCAATGACGCCATCATGCTGGTCAACGATTCGGGGCGTTACGTGGAGGTGAACCCGGCGGCCTGTGCGCTGCTCGGTTATAGCCGCGAGGAACTACTCAAGCTCGGGGTCGCCGAAATTTTCAGCAAAAGCGAACACGGCTTGGCCGAGGGTGCCTGGCACGAGTTTTTGGAGACCGGCACCCAACGCGGTGAATGCTCCCTGCTCCGCAAGGACGGCACCCTTTCGCGCGCCGATTACAGTGCCATTGCGCATATCCAAAACGGGCTGCACCTGACGATTTTCCGCGACGTTTCCGAGAGCCATGCGCTCCAAGCCCAGCTCCTGCGCCAGCAGCGGCTTGAAAGCGTCGGCCGGTTGGCCAGCGGCGTGGCTCACGATCTTAATAATATCCTCACCCCCATCCTCATGGCTCCGGCCATGCTGCGCAGTTTTGTCACCGACGCCGGGGCACGCATGCTGCTCGAATCGATGGAATCGGGCGCCCGGCGCGGGTCCGCCATCGTTCAGCAATTACTGGCCTTTTCACGGGGCGAGGCGGGCGAAAAAGTCCGCCTGGATCTGCAAAAAATCCTGCGCGAATCGTGCTCGATCATGCGGGAAACCTTTCCCAAGAACGTCGCTGTGGAATTGGCCCCGGCGGCGGGTGAATTTTATGTCGTGGGTGACCCCAATCAATTGCAGCAGGTGGTGCTGAATCTGGCTTTAAATGCCGCCGATTCCATGCCGCGTGGCGGGCGCTTGGTGCTGAGCTTGGAGGGTGTGGAGATTTCCTCCGTCGCCGCCGCTCGCGACCCAGAGTTGATTGCGGGGCGGCACGCCTTATTGACCGTGGTGGATCACGGGGTGGGCATCGCCCCCGATATCCTTGATAAAATTTTCGACCCGTTTTTCACCACCAAGCCCTTTGGTCAGGGCAGTGGCCTGGGTCTTTCGGTCGTGCTGGGTATCGTGCGCTCGCACGGTGGTTTTGTCCGCGTGACCAGTCGTGTCGGGGTGGGCACGATTTTCAAAGTGCACGTGCCGCTGCAAGCCGACGCGCTGGTTGCAAGCGCGCCAGCGGTGAAGTTGCCGGCGGTCAACCGACTGCCTCCATCCGGCGCAGGTCGCATCGTATTAGTCATCGATGACGAAGCCGATGTGCGTGATATCATTCGGCTCACTCTGAGTCATGAGGGCTACCGGGTGATCGGTGCAGCGGGGGCTGATGCGGCCTTTTCCCAGCTGCAAGCCTGCGGCGGGCGCGTGGACCTGATTCTCACGGACCTGTCGATGCCTGGGGTGTCCGGGGTGAAGCTCATCGAAATGTTGCACAGTCGCCACCCCGAGCAGCGCATCCTAGTGATGACGGGCAATGGGGCCAATTGTTCGGTGGCACCCAAGTTGCGCCATCTGGTGTGCGGTATTTTGCCCAAGCCCTTCGAGGTTTCGACCTTGGTGCTGGCGGTCAACCAGGCCCTGCAAGCACCGGCTCCATAAGGGAAGGGGCGCGGGTCCGAGGGAGGGCCCACCTCAGTGCTGTCCCACTTAAAGTTGTTGATTATCAATGGCTCGCACAGCGAAGGTCCGGTTTTTTCGCATGTGATTTGGTAA